>JAFWBJ010000057.1 GCA_017507145.1 Clostridia bacterium
CGAGCGTGCGGATCTCCGAGTTACCGAGCTTGGCCTTGGTCTGGGACTCGAACTGTGCGTCCTCGAGCTTGACCGAGATGATGGCCGTAAGACCCTCGCGCACGTCCTCGCCCGAGAGGTTCTTGTCGGCGTCCTTGAGGATGCCGTTCTTGCGGGCGTACTCGTTGAGGGCGCGGGTCAGCGCGTTCTTGAAGCCGACCTCGTGGGTACCGCCCTCGATGGTGTGAATGTTGTTGGCGAAGGTGAGCAGCGTCTCGTTGTAGCTGTCGTTGTACTGCATCGCCACCTCGGCGACGTAATCCTCGCGCTCGGCGCGCATGTAGATGACGTCGGGGTGGATCACATCTGCCTTCTTGGCGTTGCCGAGGTGCTCGACGAAGGAGCGGATGCCGCCCTCGTAGAGCAGATCGGTCTCGACCGGCTCGGTGGGGTTGCCCTCCATGTCGGGCAGGCAGCGCTCGTCGCGGATCGAGATGTTGACGCCGGCGTTGAGGAAGGCCTGCTCACGCAGTCTGGCCAAGAGGGTTTCGTATTCGAACACCGTCTCCTCAAAGATGGTCGCGTCGGGCTTGAAGCGGACGTAGAGGCCGTGCTTCTCGGTCTCGCCCTCATCATGGAAGGGGCGAGCGACAGCGCCGCGCTCAAACCGCATGGTGTAGCGGCGGCCGTCATAGCAGTTGTCCAGCTCCACCCACTCGGACAGCGCGTTGACCACCGACGCGCCCACGCCGTGCAGGCCGCCCGAGAACTTGTAGCCCTCGCCGTCAAACTTGCCGCCCGCGTGCAGGATGGTGTAGACCACCTCCAGCGTCGGGATGCCCATCTTCGGGTGAATACCGGCCGGGATGCCCCGCCCGTCGTCCTGCACCGCGCAGGAGCCGTCAGGCAGCAGCGTCACCTCAATGCGCTTGCACTTGCCGGCCATCGCCTCGTCAATGGCGTTGTCTACAATCTCGTACACCAAATGGTGCAGGCCGCGAATCGACGTCGAGCCGATATACATACCGGGACGCCGCCGAACAGCCTCCAATCCTTCGAGTACCTGAATTTGCGATTCGTCGTAAGTGTTCATGTAGTTCCTTTCTTTGGGGATGTGGGGCTTTGCCCCACGCCCCATCCAAGGGCCTTTTTGTAAAAAGGCCCTTGGAAATCCCCAAAAACTTGGGGTATTTTTATTTTTTTGTTTGGTTTATCTATGGTGGGAACGGTTTTGCTAAATGATGTCGGTCTCGCAGCGGCCACGGAGAGCGGCGGTGGAGAGGGGGGAGAGGCAGAGCGCGGTTTGCTCGCCGTTTTGGTAGAGCACAAAGGATTTCGGCAGCTCTTCGGCGGCTGAATCGACCATGCCCTTCTTCTGCATATCGCTGAGCATACGCCGCGTGATGGGGGAGACGGTGGCCGTATCCATGTCGAAAATCCCGATGATCGACCGGCGGCGAATCAGCCGGCCATTGCCTGCATGCAAATACATAATCGTCTCCTTTTCTGCAAGTTTTTGGGGATCCTGGAACTGGCAGTAAAACTGCCAGTTCGGGGGCCATTTTTACAAAAAGGCCCTTAGGTGGGGTTCTGCTTCGGCTTTGCCGAAGCCGTGAAGCCCCGATAAACCCCCCGCTCCACCCCGATCACATTGGCTTCGTCGGGGAAGACCTCGCGCTCGCAGGTGGTCATGATCACCTGGCGGCCGGTCAGGGAGCGGGTCAGGTAGGCGCGGCGGGCGCTGTCGAGCTCGCTGAGCACGTCGTCGAAGAGGAAGACGGGCATCTCACCGGCGGCGGCGCAGATCTCGCCCTCAGCCAGCTTCATGCAGAGCGCCAGCGATCGCTGCTGCCCCTGCGAGCCGTAGAGCCGCGCAGAGCGGCCGTTGAGGTTAATCGACACATCGTCCTTATGCACCCCCCACAAAGTCGAACCGGCGGCTTTTTCGCGCTCCAGATTGCTGCTCAGCAGGCGCAGGACCTGCGCGCGGACAGCATCGGGGTCGGCACAGCGGTCGGCGTCGAGGTGAAAGCCGGGGGTATAGGTGAAGTCGGGGATCTCACGCTCGCCGGTCATGTCGGCGAAGATCACGGCGGCCGTTTTCTGGACCGCTTCAATATAGCCAAGTCTGGCCGGCGCGATCACGGCTGCCTGCTCGGCCAGCTGTGCCGACCAAAGCTCAATCGTATCGCGGAAGAGGCGGGGCTCGGCATCCGCGACCTTCAGCAGCTTGTTGCGCTCACGCAGAATGACGTTGTAGCGCTGGAGGGCGCGCAGGTAGACCGGCCGCAGCTGGGAGATGGCAATATCCAGATAGGCGCGGCGAACCGCCGGGCCTTCTTTGATCAGCGACAGGTGCTCGGGGCAGAAGAGGACGGCGCGGAAATTGCCGATCAGCTCGCTGGTGCGGGTCAGCCGCACGCGGTTGAGCTCGATGGCCCGCCTCCGGCCGCTGGCGGCCGAGGTGAGGCGCATGACGGCCGACTGTTCCCGCCCGCCGGCGGCAAAATCGAGCCGAAGAGAGGCCAGATCGGCGCCGAAGCGCACCAGCTCGCCATCCTTTGCGCCGCGAAAGGATTTGCCCAGCGCAAAGAGGTAGATGCCCTCAAGCAGGTTGGTCTTTCCCTGCGCGTTGTCGCCGACGAGCAGGTTGACACCGTCGGTGAAGTGCACCTCGGCCTGCTCGACGTTGCGGTAATCCTGCAGGGAAATTGTGCGGACAAGCATCAGTCACGCATCCGGACCGGCACCACCATAAAGAGCTGCTCGGTCATGGTCTCCTCGCCGTCTGCTGGCGCGATAATCATGCGCATCAGCGGGGAGGAGAGCGAAAGCGTCACGCGGTCTGCCGTGCAGGCGCGGAGGGTATCGATGAGATAGCGGTTGTTGAAGCCGATCTCGAGGTTGGTGCCGGCATAGGCGGTGTCAACCTCATCGTAGATGCGGCCGGTCGAAGAGATCGACGAGATCTCGACCTTGGGGCCGCCGAAGGAAAGCTTAACCCACGAGCGCACCTGACCAACCACACGTTCCTCGGTAACCAGAGTCGCACGCTCCAGCGCGCCGAGCAGCGCAGTGCGGCTGACGGTGGCGTGGCAGGTATCCGAGCCCGAGATGACGCGCTCGAAATCGAGGTATTCGCTGTCGATGATGCGCGAGAAGAGGGTGAGCGTGGGGAAAGCAAAAATAATATGCTTACGGGTGAGATAGCAGAGCACGCGGGGCGCATCCTCATCGTCAACCTTATCGTCAAGGAAGCGGATCAGCTCAGCGAGCGTCTTGCCGGGCACAATAAAGGAGAAATCAACCGCACGGCCATCAGCACAGCGGTTCTCGACCGCAATCTCAGCCGAGCAGCGCGCCAGACGGAAGCTGTCGCAGCCGACCAGAAGCAGCTCATTGGGCGTCACGCGGAAGAATGCGCCGTTGAGGGCAGCACGCTGATCGTTGTTCGCTACCGCGAAGGCCGTCTGGTTGATCAGCGCACGCAGCACACCCTGGGGCAGCGTAAAGCCGCGCTCACTCATAAGCAGAGGCATACCGGGGAAATCCTCGCCCCGCATAGCCTGCATCTGATAGGAAGACGCGCCCGAGAGAATGGTAGCAGAGAGCGACTGGTCAACAATAACCTCAATCTCCTCGCCGCCCATGGCGCGGATGATGGCATAGAACTTCTGTGCATTGAGGATGACATAACCCTCCTCAAGCACCTCTGCGCTGCAGCGGACGCGAACGCCCTTCTCGAGGTCAAAGGTCGTCATCTCGACGCCCTCGCCGTCGGTGCGCATGAGGATACCCTCGATGGCAGGAAGCGTGTTTTTGGTAGAGACGGCGCACATCAGCGGGGTGACGGCGGCGATAACGGCAGAACGGTTGAAGATAATACGCATGTGGTGATCCTTTCTTTGGCGCGGAATTTTTGCGCTGGCGCGCGAGAGATAGAAAGAAAGATAGATAGAATAATTTAGTCGTAGTCGTAGTAAGGGGTGTGGAAACTGTGGAAAGTGCGGAAAAAGGAGGATTTGCAGGGAATTTGCGGACAAGCCCGGCGTGGAAAACCCCGTTTTTTTCTCCACAGGTTTCCACAGGGGCGGTGGACAAGTCGAATTCCGGCCAAAGC
>JAFWBJ010000058.1 GCA_017507145.1 Clostridia bacterium
CGGCCAGCGTGACAGCGATGCCGTCACCGACCAGATGCACCGGGGCATCGGAGGATGCGCCCAAGCCGACGAGCTCGGCCTCAAGGTCAGCAATGGCGATGGCGCGGTCCTCAGTCAGGCGAACAAGGCCGTCTTCGGCCACGCGGAAGAGCGCGTTGTAGACCTGGCTGCGGCGGGCGTTCATGACCGGGCAGAGAATCTCCCCGGGACGGGCGGCCGCGGTGAGGTTTTCGGCCAGTGCTTCGAGGGTCGAGACAGCCGCGCAAGGCTTACCGCGGCCAAAGGCCAATCCCTTAAGCGTAGCCGCACCGATGCGCACGCCGGTAAAGGAGCCCGGCCCGACCGAAGCGGCAAAGAGGTCAATCTCCTCCATGCCGAGGCCAAGGCGGGTCATGATCGACTCGATCATGGGCAACAAGGTCTCGCTGTGGGTGTTGCCGTTGTTGAGATGGTAAAGTGCCAGCAGCCGTTCGTCCTCGGTCACGGCGACCGAAGCGGCGACGGCAGTGGAGTCTAAGGCTAAAATGCGCATGGTTAGTCCTTTCCGCTCACAATTTCGGCAGTAATTTGCCGGGCGTCAGGGGCGTCGGGCAGTTTTTCGATGCTGACGCGCAGATACTGTTCGGGCAGCGCGAAGGGGATCTTCTCGCTCCACTCCACCACGCAGATGCCGCGGTCGAGGTAATCCCAGTAACCGATCGATTCGAGATCATCCTCCCCTTCAACGCGATACATATCAAAGTGGAAGAGGGGCGTTCTGCCCGTTCGGTATTCGTTGACCAGGGCAAAGGTGGGGGAGCGCACGAGTGCCCCCGGCGCGAGCACCGAAGCCAGCCCCGGGTCAGTGCAGTTTTGCCCACACCGAGGTCGCCGTAGAGGGCGACGAAAGGGGGAAGCCCGCCCTTGGCCAGCCGGGCAGCAAGCTCGGCGCCAAGTGACTCGGTCTCCTCAGCCGATGCCGTCCTGCGGGAGATGATCAGCTCCGGCATCAGAAGAGCCCCGTGATGTTGCCCTGATCGTCCACGTCAATGCGGACGGCGGCGGGCGACTTGGGCAGGCCGGGCATGGTCATGATCTCACCGGTGAGGACGACCATGAACTCAGCGCCAGCCGAGAGCTTGACCTCACGCACGGTCAGCGTGTAGCCGGTCGGGCGACCGAGCTTGGTCGCATCGTCCGAGAGCGAATACTGGGTCTTGGCCATGCAGACCGGGAAGCGTGCATAGTCGGGATTGAGGGCAATGAAGTCGGCGATGGCCTTCTCGGCGGCAGGCAGGTACTTGACCTCGGCCGCACCGTAGATTTTCTTGGCAATCGTCTCGATCTTTTCCTTGATGGAGGCATCGTCGGCATAGAGCAGCTTGAACTGCGACGGCTTCTCGCAGGCGGCAACGACCTTCTCGGCCAGTTCAATTCCGCCCTCGCCGCCCTTGGCGAAGACCTCCGAGAGGGCGAAATCAGCGCCGCGTGCGGTGCAGATGTCGCGCAGAAGCGCCAGCTCTGCATCGGTGTCCGAGCCAAAGCGATTGATGGCGACGACGACGGGAACGCCGTACTGGGCGAGGTTGTCGAGGTGAGCCTCGAGGTTGACGGCGCCTGCGCGGAGGGCATCGAGGTTTTCTGCACCCAGATCTTCCTTCTTGACGCCGCCGTTGTACTTGAGCGCGCGGACGGTTGCTACCAGGACAATGGCAGAGGGCGCGAGACCGGCCTTGCGGCACTTGATGTCAAGGAACTTCTCGGCACCCAGGTCAGCGCCAAAGCCCGCCTCGGTGATGGCATAGTCAGCCAGCTTGAGGGCCAGCTTGGTCGCGCGGATCGAGTTGCAGCCGTGGGCAATGTTGGCGAAGGGACCGCCGTGGATGATGGCGGGCGTGTTCTCCAGCGTCTGCACCAGATTGGGCTTGAGCGCGTCCTTGAGCAGAGCAGCCATCGCGCCCTGTGCTTCCAGGTCGCGGGCATAGACCGGGCGGCCGTCATAAGTGTAGGCAACCAGGATGCTGCCCAGTCGGCGCTTGAGGTCGGCGATCGAATCAGCCAGGCAGAGAATGGCCATAACCTCGGAGGCGACGGTGATCATGAACTTGTCCTCACGCGGGACACCGTTGATCTTGCCGCCCATGCCGATGACGATGTTGCGCAGTGCGCGGTCATTGGTATCGGTAACGCGGGTGAAGAGGATGCGGCGCGGATCGATGCCGAGCGTGTTCCCCTGCTGAAGATGGTTGTCGAGCATGGCGCAGAGGAGGTTATTGGCGGCCGTGATGGCGTGGAAGTCGCCGGTGAAGTGGAGGTTGATGTCCTCCATCGGCACGACCTGGGCATATCCGCCGCCGGCCGCACCGCCCTTGACACCGAAGACGGGGCCAAGCGAAGGCTCGCGCAGGGCGATGACCGCTTTGCGGCCGATCTTCTCCATGGCCATGCCCAGTCCTACCGTGGTGGTGGTTTTCCCCTCGCCGGCCGGCGTGGGATTGATGGCTGTGACCAGAATCAGCTTGCCATCGGGCTTGCTCTGCATGCGCTGCTCAAATGTGTCGTTGATCTTGGCCTTGTAGCGGCCGTACAGTTCGAGCTCTTCATCGCTGACGTCGAGCTTGCGGGCGATCTCTGTGATGGGAAGCATCTTGGCTTCCTGGGCGATCTGAATATCGGTTTTCATGAAGCTCTCCTTTTCTTTCTGTCCGATGTCGGTTAGGATTTCGGGGTGAGTTTTTCGCGGGTGCCGTCAGGCCGTTCGATGACGGTGTTATCCAGCATGGCACGCAGCGAAGCGCGGTAGGATTCGATATAAGCACGGCGCAGCTCGGCCTGCTCTTCGCGCTCCTCCGGAGTCAGACCCTCTGCCTTTGCCTTGCGCGCAAGGGCGTTGATCCGATCGATTTTGGCTTGATCCATAGATTCTCCTTCTCGGACACAGGCGGGGCAAACGCAGGGTGCATTGCCGGCCGTGCGCCACCATTTTTGGGGATTTTTATCCCACTATATATTATGCCCCATTTTTCGGATTTTGTCAAGGGGTGGGAGGGGATTCTCGGCGATAACTTGCTGCGGTGGCATATGCCGGGGAAAAAGATGCCCCCCCGACCGGCAGATGTGACGGTCGGGGGTGGTGTTGGGTTGGATTTTGGCGTGTGTGCAGGGCGGCCGCATATCCGGCATGGGCGGCGCATATCATGGAACATCAAAGGGAAAGGATGTGCCGAAAAATGCGCAATCATTCGTATAAACCCGAGGGAATGCTGATCAGCCGGGCCGAGAACCGCGAGGCGATGGCCACACCGGCGGCGCTCGAACGTGCGATGGTGCACGGAACGATTCTGGAAGGGGTAGCCGTGCTTTGCGACAGTGAGCTGGCCCTGCATGTTGACCTTGGCTGCATGGAGGGGATCATTCCCCGTGAGGAAGCAGTCTGGCATCGCCCGGGGGAAGCACCCAAGGACATTGCCGTCATCACCCGCGTGGGAAAGGCAGTTTGCTTTAAGGTGAGCGGCTTTACTCAGCGGGGCGGAAAAACCTGCGCACTGCTCTCGCGCAGTGCGGCCCAGCGGGAGTGCGCACAGAACTATCTTGCTGCGCTCTGCCCGGGCGACATTATCCCGGCCCGCGTCACCCACCTGGAGCCCTTCGGCGCATTTGTCGATATCGGCTGCGGGATGCCGTCACTGCTGTCGGTGGACTGCATTTCGGTTTCGCGCATTGCGCACCCGCGCGACCGCTTTACGGCCGGTGCGTATATTCCGGTGGTGGTGCGGCAGATTGACCGTACGCAAAACCGCATTTTCGTCTCGCACCGCGAGCTGCTCGGCACCTGGGCCGAGAATGCCGCACAGTTCTCCGCAGGCCAGACGGTAGCGGGGATTATCCGCAGCATCGAGTCCTACGGCATTTTTGTTGAGCTTGCGCCAAACCTGGCCGGTCTTGCCGAACTGCGCGACAGCCGCGCACCTTCGCTGGATCTGACGGTCGGCCGGTCGGCAGCCGTTTACATCAAAAGCATCATCCCCGAGCGGATGAAGGTCAAGCTGGTACTCATTGACACTTACAGCGGACTGCCGCAGACCGGCACGCCGCGCTATTACATCGACCCCGCCGTGGTCGGACACATTGACCGCTGGCGCTATTCGCCGCCCGCCTCACCGCGGGTGATCGAGACGGTTTTCGCCTGAGCGATTATTTGCCCAGCTCGGCGATCGTGCCGATAAAGAGGGGCGTCGCGGTGGCGTTGTCGATGATGGCATAGACGAAGGGGCGGTCGAGGTTGACCTCGCGGTATTCCATCGGCGGTCTGGCAGAGGTGGCCTTAACCATGATCGCAGTTACAGCTGCGGCACGGGTGCCTTCAGTGTCGACATCGATGTGGGTCTTCTGCAGAACGGTGTCCACATACAGATTGCCGCCGGCCTTACCAAGACCGTTCAGCTCGGCATCGGCCGGGGAGAAGATTCGGTTGACCCCGAGTGCCTGCAGCGTTTCGTTGAGCTTGATGCTGTAATCAAGCTTGAAACGGGGCATTCTGATTCTGAGCTGGTCGCAGGCCTCAGCGCTCTTGACCAGTGCGACGAAATCTTCGCCGCTCATCTCGGCCAGATAATCATCCAGCGAGGTGCCCTCGGGCGGGAGCAGGGCGACAAAGCTGTAACTGCCGCCAACATAGGGCTTGACAAAGCCGAGTGTGCCGTTAGAGTCAATCAGCTGGCGATCGGACTTGCTGATCATGTAATCGACCTTCTTGGCCGTGCCGTCTGCGCAGTAGAAGTCGCCGGGGACAGTCGTTGCATCAAAGGGGCGCTCCCACTTGGCGTCAAAGCAGAGGGCATTGACCAGCAGCATGGTCAAGCTGCGTACCGAATCGTCATCGACCAGCTTGGGAATCATGCCGTCGGTCGCATCGCTGACCCAGCCGTTAATGCGTGCGGCCGCACCGGGGGCGGCGAAGGAGATGGGTACGATCTCGGCCGCATAGCGATCGCGGATGCGCTGGGCATAACTTTCGTCAAGCACAAAGCCGTTTTCCTCGGCCCAGACCGAATTGGCCGAACGGAAGGCGGCTTTTTCGGTGGAGGGGAGCGATTCCAGGTAAGCGGGAAGGGCATCGCGCAGGTCTTCGATGGACATGCCGATGGTCCCCTCCAGCTCCTCCAGCGTTTGGCCGGATGCGCCCTCGGCCAACAGCGTCAGCGCCTCCGAGAGGGAGAGTGCCGATACCATGCGGGTGGGGTCATCAGCGGTCAGGCGCAGCAGGCGAAGCGAGAGCTCAGCCGTTGCGGCGGCGTAGGTTGGGGTCTCCATGACATCAATTACCTCCTTGACGGTGGTTGTATCCGGCGCGGGCGGGGGCGGCAGATGCGCGCCTACCGCCAGCAGTGCGGCCAGCAGAGCGGCAGAAACGGCAGATGCGGGATTAATCATACAGAAAACTCCTTTCGGTTGGTGTAGAAGAATAGACGCAGATTTCGGGAAAAAGTTCCCATCGGTGAAAAAACTGAATGCGCAAAACGCGCTTGAAGCATCAGCGTTGGTATTCGCCGTCGGAGAAAATGCAGTTGATCTGCGGATTTTGCGGCGTGCGGTAGGCGTGGATGGTCTTCTCAACGCGGATCCCGTTGAACTCGGTGGCCATGCGGAAAGCGTCGGGAGCGATGCCCTGCTCGCGCCAGAGACGGAGAATTTCCAGCAGGTTGTGCACCGTGATGCTGTCGTTCATGACGGCGTCCCCGTAGTGCGTCACACTTGCCCGGTGATCCTGGCCGGGGATGATAAAGTAGCGTGCGCCCTCCAGCGCGGCATCAAGGCCAACCGTTTCGACCAGACGGTCGTAATACTTGACAGTCTCGGGGAAGGGTACAATCGGGTCGGCCGAGCCGGAGTAGATGAAGAATTTGCCGCCGTTTGCAAAGAAGGGACGGAGATCGGGATCGTTGGCGTTCATATCAAGCGCCTCTGCGGCGTAGATTTCGTCCAGATCGGCATCAAAGTCAAAGCCCTCACCGGTGAAGTCTTCACCGACCGTCCAGGAAAAGGCATAAATGCGAGGACACTCTTTCTTTTGCCAGCTGAGCAGCTCACATCTCGCATCAGCGCCGCGGACCTCGGCACCGAGCGGCAGGCCGGTGTAAAGCTGCTTGCCCGTGCGCGGGTTGATCGGGCCGAGATAGAGGGCCTTGAGTGCGGTGCGCTGTACCTCGGAGAGCTCTGTGTCGTTCTCCTTGAGATAAGCCATAAAGCGCTCGACGATCTCAGGGGTGACGTAGGGGCGCGTCACAAAGGGATCACCCGCATCAGCCATGCCGTTTTCGCGTGCGAAGGCAACGGCGTGCTGCGAGATCCGCGCCAGCTCTTCTACCGTGAAGGTGGCACCGGTCTTCTTGAGCATATTGAAGTTCCAGAGAAAGTAGGTGTGCAGTGCGAGGCGATTGTGTGCCGGTACGCCTGCCGAGATAGCATCGTATTCTTTCGGGAAGCGCTGTGCCAGCGAGAAGGCCTGCTGGCCGCCGGTCGAACCGCCCAGGAAGTAAGCGTGTTCGATGGGCTTGCCGTAATGCGCTTCGGTGATCAGCTTGCCGGCGACGGTCATGAGATAGGTGGCGCGCCAGCCGAAATCGCGGATGACATCGGGGTTGTTGACGCCGAAGCTGCGGCCGCGGGAGGTGCCAAGGTCAGTGTTGATGACGGCGCACTCCTGACGGACATAACTGACGAGGCCGGAGTAGACGATTTTCCCCGCCATGCCGCCGTTGCCGGTGCCGATGAAGAGCCCGTTCCAGTCATCGGGAAGCCAGATCTCATGGCAGATGTATGAGCCGGGGCCGGGCGTGGACGTGAGCACGACACGCGTGAAGGCGGGCAGCTTTTCGATCAGTTTATCGTCAGACTGCCGGAAGGTCCCCTGTTCCTGGGTGATTTCGGTGATGGTGGTGTGGATCGCGGCAAGCGCATCGATCAGGGCGGTGTTTGGGGTCAACATAGGAAATCCTCCATGTCAGATCGTTTTTTCTGCCGGAGCAGTGCACGCTCAAGCAGACTTAGTCGTGTTTCCGGGTACAGCCAGTATAGCATATCCATTCGAATTTTTCAAGTCATTTTGCGGCGAATGGTGCGAAATTGGGAACCGGGCTTGAAATTTGCTTGCCGATGTGCTATAATCGTAGGTAAGAAAACGATTTTTATCCGGAGTGAAACCATCATGACCAGAATCATTGCTGTACGCCATGCCCAAAGCGAGGGCAATCTCGGCCATTTCTTCTGCGGGCATACCGATGTTGCGCTGACTCCGCACGGGCATCTGCAGGCAGAAGCGACCGCCTGCTACATCGCCGAGCATTATGCCGTTGACCGCATCTATTCCAGCGATCTGATCCGCGTGGTGATGACGGCGCGCCATACAGCGGACAAGCTCGGGCTCCCGCTTGAGCTGACGCGCGATCTGCGCGAAATCAACGTCGGCGACTGGGAGGGCTTGACCTACGATGAAGTGAACGATCGCTGGCCGGCCGAGAACCATGTGTGGCGAAACGATTTTGCCCATGCCGCCTGCCCCGGCGGGGAATCGGTTCGCGGGCTGTTTGACCGCATCAATCTTGCTTTCCGCCGCCTTGCCGAAGAGAACGACGGCAAAACAATCGCCCTCTTCTCACATGCCACCCCGATCCGCTCGATGCTGACCGCCTGGCAGGGGCTACCCTTTGAAGCGATCAGCACGACTCCCTGGCCGCCGAACGCATCGGTGACGGTGGTTGATTATCTGGATGACGGCAGCATGGTCCTGCGTGAGAAGGCCGTGACCGCACATTTTGATGCCAAAGGAATTGCATACAGCGCATAAATCCGACCGTGCGGTCGAATTTGCGCAGAAAACAGCCGGCGCGAGTATCTCGCGCCGGCTGTTTTTGGGTTGGCTGAACGGGTTACGGCTGCCCTTTCTGAACGGTCAGGCGGATGTCGCCGGTGGAGGTAACGATCTCGCACTTGCCGCCCGTCGTGGTGCGGGGCAGGTCAATGTCGCCCGTATCGCTTTCAGCAAAGAAAAGCTTTTCGGTGCGCAGACTGCCGGTTACGTCTCCGGTTGAGGTCTTGACCGAGAGGGCGGCGGCGTCGCAGGAATCAAAGTGAATCTCACCCGTGCTTCGCTCAAGCGAGATCAGTTCGGCGGCGATCACATCCTGCAGCACGATCCTGCCGGTGCTTCCGGTGGAGCGCAGATTCCTGCACGAAACCCCGCGCAGATTGGCGCGGCCGGTGCTGACCCGAACGGTCATATCGCCCCCGCAGGTGATTGCATCTGCCTGCACGGTGCCGGTTGATACGGTGAGATCAAGCGCGTCGGCAGACAGTTCCCGGACGGTGATGTCTCCGGTGTTCGTCTTGATTATGATTTGTTCATCGGCCGAAGCCTGGCAGACAACGTCACCCGTGCTGACCGAAATATCAATGTTAGCGAAGCGGAAATTACGTATAACCGTAATGTCGCCCGTACTGCCTTTGATCGTGAGCAGCGTATAGGCATCCTTTGGCAGATAGACGGTGATTTTCGGTGTGCTGAAGCCGATGCCGATATGGTCGTACCACTTGCGCTCGTCCTTGACAGAGACGGTCAGCGTACCCGACCGAACGGCGGCTGAGTGCTTCGCTTTGACCGATTCCTCGCAAACCACACGGCATCCCCCGTCATCGGCGGGCAAAAAGTCAATATCGGCGGTGTCGGTCCGCAGCGAAATGCTGTGGAAGGATTCGCTGATTTGGTGGGTAGTGGTCTCGTACCGCTCGGTACGCAGGTGCGAAAAATCCCAGGCGTTTGCCGTCATCGCCGCGGCAATGCAGGCAAGCCCAAGCACGATCAGCAGGGCTGCGGCGATCAGCCAGCCCGTTGTACGTCTGCGCATACTTTTCCCTCCTTTTTGATGAAGCAGTGTTTGATGCTGAGTGCGATTTTTTTGGTCAGCCACAGCGTCCCGCGGGTCGCGGCGAGGCAGCCGAAGAAAAAGAAGATGCCAATTCCGCCGCAGACCAAGCCCGCACCGATCCAGGCGAGGCCGGTCAGTCCATGGCCGAAGCAGGCAATGCCAATGCCGGCGGCGATGACCGCGACGGACGAGAGCAGAATCGAAGCGAAGCCTGCCCACAGCGTGAGAATGACCGACCACAGCGTCACATAAAGCGAGAGGATGACGGCGAACAGCGCAATCAGCAGGGAAAGCCAGAGGGGAGCGCCGAGCGTCAGCAGAATCATCTCCCACACGGCAAGCCTTCTTTGCGGCTTGATTTTTTCTTTGACCAGCCTGCCCAGCGGGATGTCTGCGATGACCTGTGCGGCAACCGCCTCCACCGAGCCAACCGCCGCGACGGATTCTTCTTCGCTCAGCCCTTCTTCCATGCGGTCGTCGATCATCTCGCCGTAAAAGGCCAGACGTTCTTCCAACTCCTCTTCCGGCAGCCCGGAAAGCTTTTCATACAGGGCGTGCATAAATTCAAGCTTTTTCATTCTCCTCATCCTCCTTCGCAACAAATTGATAGATTTGCATAACCTCGCGCCATTCTGTCTTGAACTCGGCAATGCGCGTCCTTCCGCTGTCGGTGATGCGGTAATATTTGCGCAGCCTTCCGCTGTGCTCAGCCGTCCGGACGGTCAGCATGCCGGACGTCTCCAGCCGCTTGAGTACGGTATAAAGCGTTGATTCGGAGAGCACAATATACGGCTTGAGATCTTTCATGATTTTATATCCGTAGGAATCGCCGTTTTTGATGGCGGCCAATACACAGACATCCAAAAGCCCTTTTTTTAATTGAATATCCATACGATACCCCTTTCTGCGTAATATATCATATCACGAAGTATAGCATTTGTCAAGAGGATCTGCGAAATGCCGCGATTTTTAGCACTGTGCTCCTTGATTTACAAAAAGTTCACAAAATATCCGCACTTAATTCTTGACAAAGCGCCGATTTCGTGGTAAATTTTATACAGTGTTTAGCACTTGAGCGTTCGGAGTGCTAAAACATCCCCGATTTTGAGCAGGAGGTGCGCAGATGAGTCTACGTGACGGCGAATTGAGTGAACGAAAAAAGCTCATATTAAAAGCGATCATTGATGCGCACATCGAAAACGGTGAGCCGGTCGGTTCGCGCTATATCATGCAGAACGCGCAGATTGCCTATTCTTCGGCGACCATCCGCAACGAGATGGCAGAGCTGGAGGAGATGGGCTATCTGGAACAGCCCCACACCTCGGCCGGACGCGTCCCCAGTGAGCTGGGTTATCGCTTCTATGTTGATACTATGCTCAGCCACTATGCCATGACCCAGCGTGAGATTGCCGAGCTCAACAACCTGCTGCGCAGCAAGCAGGCTGCTCTGGATACCATTCTGGAGCAGGCATCCAAGCTGGCCTCGGCGCTGACCAATTATACCGGCATTTCGGTCAAGCCCAAGCCCGCCGCGGCTTCCATCCGCCGCTTTGAGACAGTGTGGGTCGACTCCCGCAGCTTCATTCTGGTGATGGTGACCTCGACCGGTGTGGCAAAAAGCAAGTTCATTCACCTGGGTTTCGATGTCATGCCCGAGACGACTGGCCGTCTGGCGGCTGCCCTCAATGCCAACTTGGCCGGCCTCTCAGCCGAGCAGATCACCCTTCCGGCCATCATGCGCATGGAAACGGCGATGGGCCTTGATTCGGTGCTGGTCAGCCCGATCATCAAGTGCATTTATGAAACGATGAGTGAGTTGGACGGCGGCGATGTTCGTTTTGAGGGCATCAACCGTCTCCTGCAATATCCCGAGTATGCCGATGTCGGCCGCTTTAAGCAGCTGCTCGGCGCGCTGGAGGAGAAACAGGATATCCTGGATCTGGTTTCCGGTTCCAGCGCCGACGATGTGAATATTTACATCGGGTCGGAGAATACCGTTGATGTGATGCAGAACTCATCGCTGGTCTTCAAGACTGTTCGCTGCGGCGGCCATACCGTCGGTGCCATCGGCATCCTCGGCCCCTGCCGCATGGACTATTCCCGCGTTGTTGCGATGATTGAACATCTGGCAGGGCAGGTTTCGGCCATGCTGGATGAGGACGGCACCCCGCCGAATTTACTGAATGGAGGATAATATCATGCAGGATAAGGATAAGCAGGTCGGCGAAGAGCCGGTCGAGGCGACGGTCGAAGAGACCGCTGCACCCGAGACTGCTGCGGCCGATACCCCTGAGGCAGAGCCGAAAAAGAAGGATAAAGAATGGAAGAAGGAAGCCCGCCGCCTGGAGACTGAGCTGATCGAGGCCAACAAAAAGCTTGAGGAAGCCCAGAGCGCGCTGGCTGCCGAAACCGATAAGTACATGCACATGATTGCCGAGTACGACAACTTCCGACGACGCACCGCCAAAGAGCGAGAGGGGCTTTACGCCGATGCGTATGCCGATCTGCTCACCAAGATTCTGCCGGTGCTCGACAACCTCGAGCGCGCCGCGCAGTATAACGATGCGGCCACGGTGGCACAGGGCGTGAGTATGACCTGCAAGAGCTTCATTGAGGTGCTGACCGGCATGGGCATCACCGAGATCGAGGCGTTGGGCAAGCCCTTCGACCCCAATCTGCACAACGCCGTAATGCATATCGACGATGCGCAGTACGGCGAAAGTGAGGTCGTGGAGGTTCTGCAGAAGGGCTATATCCGCGGCGATCGCGTGCTTCGCTACGCGATGGTCAAGGTCGCAAACTAATCCGTAAACAAATATAATATTTTATAGAAGAATTTTTGGAGGAAACTATTATGGCAAACATCGAAAAAATCATCGGCATAGATCTTGGTACTACCAACTCTTGCGTCGCAGTTTACGAGGGCGGCGAGCCCATCGTTATTCCCAATCCCGAGGGAGCGCGCACCACGCCTTCCGTGGTCGCTTTCTCCAAGACCGGCGAGCGCATGGTCGGCCAGGTCGCAAAGCGCCAGGCCATCACCAACCCCGACCGCACCATCATGTCGGTTAAGCGTGAGATGGGCACCTCGTTCAAGGCAAACGTAGACGGCAAGGCCTACACCCCTCAGGAGGTTTCTGCGATGATCCTGCAGAAGCTGAAGTCCGACGCTGAGGCTTACCTCGGCACCACCGTCACCAAGGCAGTCATCACTGTTCCCGCATATTTCTCCGACGCACAGCGTCAGGCCACCAAGGACGCCGGCAAGATCGCTGGTCTTGAAGTGCTCCGCATCATCAACGAGCCGACCGCGGCTGCCCTCGCCTACGGCGCAGACAAGGACAACGACGCCAAGATCATGGTCTTCGACCTCGGCGGCGGTACCTTCGACGTATCCCTGCTCGAGATTTCGGACGGCGTCTTCGAGGTTCTGGCAACCGCCGGCAACAACCGCCTCGGCGGCGACGATTTCGACCAGCGCATCATCGACTGGATGGTCAAGACCTTCAAGGCCGAGAACGGCATCGACCTCGGTTCTGACAAGATGGTCATGCAGCGCCTCAAGGAGGCCGCTGAGAAGGCAAAGATCGAGCTCTCGGGCATGACCTCGGCCAACATCAACCTCCCCTTCTTGACCGCAGACGCAACCGGCCCGAAGCACTTCGAGGCCACCCTCACCCGCGCGAAGTTCGACGAGCTGACCGCTGACCTCGTTGAGGCTACCATGAAGCCCACCCGCCAGGTTCTCGCTGATGCCGGCCTGTCCATCAATCAGATCGACAAGGTGCTCCTCGTCGGCGGCTCGACCAGTATCCCCGCCGTTCAGGAAGCTGTCAAGAAGTTCATCGGCAAGGAGCCCTTCAAGGGCATCAACCCCGACGAGTGCGTTGCCATCGGCGCCGCTATCCAGGCCGGTGTCCTCGGCGGCGAGGTCAAGGACCTTCTCCTGCTCGACGTCACC
>JAFWBJ010000059.1 GCA_017507145.1 Clostridia bacterium
GCCTTCACCGGCGACCAGATGGTTCTCGATGGCCCGCACCGCAAGGGTGACCTCCGCCGTGCTCGCGCCGCTGCTGTGAACATCGTTCCCAACTCCACCGGTGCTGCTAAGGCAATCGGTCTGGTTATCCCCGAGCTGAACGGCAAGCTCATCGGCTCCGCTCAGCGCGTTCCCACCTGCACCGGTTCCACCACCATCCTGGTTGCCGTTGTTAAGGGCAAGGACATCACCAAGGAAGGCATCAACGCCGCTATGAAGGCTGCTTCCTCCGATTCCTTCGGTTACACCGAGGAAGAGCTCGTCTCCTCCGATATCATCGGTATCCGCTACGGTTCCCTGTTCGATGCTACCCAGACCATGGTTGCTAAGATCGACGAGGACACCTACCAGGTTCAGGTTGTTTCGTGGTACGACAACGAGAACTCCTACACCAGCCAGATGGTTCGCACCATCAAGTACTTCGCAGAGCTTGCATAAGTTGTGCGCATAACTAAGCCGGAGGCTCACGCCTCCGGCTTTTTCTTTGCGAATTTTTCTACGCTCCGTAGAGCGCCGTCTATGACGCGGTTATTGCATTTCGGCCGGCGCTCGGGTATAATGGTCACAGACGCGTCAGAACACACAAAGGAGAGCAAACATGAACCTGCTTATCGGTGAAAAAATCAAAAAGCTACGCCGCGCCCGCGACCTCACGCAAGAGGAGGTGGCAGCACACCTTGGCGTTTCCTATCAGGCAATCAGCAAATGGGAGCGGGGCGACGGCTATCCGGACATCACGATGCTGCCCGCGCTGGCCAACTATTTCGACATCACGGTCGACGAACTGCTTGGGATGAATGAGCTGGCATCTGCCGAAAGCTACAACGAGATCAATCGCATCTGGGCCGAGAACAACCGCTGTGGTGCACATCGTGAGAATGTCACGCGGATGCGGGAAGCACTCGGCACCTATCCCAACGACGCGCTTTTGCTGGTACAGCTGTCGACATCGCTGGAAAAGCTGGAGGGGAGTGCGGAAGAACGCCGTGCAAATCTGCGCGAGTCGATCGCGGTACAGGAGCAAATCTTGCGGTACGGAGTGGACTCAGAAGTACGCGGGGCGACGATGTTCAACATCTGCTTCTCCTATCTCAAAAACGGTGAGTACGATAAAGCACGATCTCAGGCGCGAAAACTGCCGAATTTGTACAAGGCGCGCGAAAATGCCTTGGTTTATCTGCTTGAGGGCGAGGAAAAACGCGAAGCCGCACGCAGTGCGCTTGAACCGTTGGCGTGGGCATTGACACATCATTTAGGCGCACTCGGCGAGGGGGATAAGATCGGGGCGATCTTTGACATTCTCTTTGCGGGAAAGGAGAGCGAGCAAATCCGCGCCCTCCGTGCAAAAACGGCAGAGACACCGCACCGAGCATAAAGCAAAGCTCTCCTATCGTCCGCACAAAGGATGATCGGAGAGCTTTTTCGCAGACAGGTGCACTGCCGTTTCATTGTTCTACCCGCAGGATCTTCCAACTGAGCGACTTGACAGCGATCTGCTCGCCGGGACAGAATGGCGTATCATCCAGTGCATCGCGGACGGCGGTCTCCAGTGTGAAGCGGCGCGACTTCTCGCCCACATTCACCGCACAGATCAACCGCTCCTCGGGCGCACTCCGGGTAAAGAGCACATGCCCCTCCCCTGCCGCAAGGAAGGTGATCTCCCCTTCGGCCAGCGCGGGAGAAGATGCCCGCAAGCCGCCCAGTCGGCGGTAGTGGCCAAGCAGCGCTTTATCCTCTCTGCCCCACGGATAAGGCAGGCGGTTGAAGGGGTCGCGCCACCCCTCCATTCCCGCCTCGTCACCGTAGTAGATGCAGGGCACGCCCGGCAGGCAGATCATCGCCGCGTAGGCGCAGCGCAGGCGGGCTATGCCAAGCGCACGCTCCTCCGGTGTCAGGCGCAAGGTGGAGAGTTCGCGGTTGCTGTGCCCTTCTCCGCTGTGCCCGGAGAGGATATTGAGAATGCGTTCGGTATCGTGGGTGCCGAGGCTGTTCATCAGCATCCGCAGCGTCTGCGGCGGATAGTTGTGGACAAGTGTTTCGACCGTTTCCCGCAAACATGCGCCGTCGCCGTCCCGGATGAAGGCAATCATCGCTTCACGCAGGGGATAGTTCATCACCGCATCGAGCTGATGCCCGCGAAAATACCGGCGGCGCTCGCCGTAGGCAACCTTGTTGGAGGCATCCTCCCACACCTCGCCGTAGATCACCGCGCCCGGGTCGATGCGCTTCACAGCGCTGCGAAAGTCCTCCAGAAACACGGGGGCAAGTTCGTCGGCCACATCGAGCCGCCAGCCACCAATGCCCATCTCCCCCCATTTGCGCACCACCTCCCCGCAGATGAAGCTGCGGTAGGCCGCATTGTCCGAGCGAACGGCGGGCAGGATGTCGATATCCCACCAGCAGCGATATTTGCTCGGGTAGGCGCTGAAGGTATACCAGGGGAAATAGGGCGAATCGGGAGAATCGCATGCCCCATCGGGCGGATAATGGCCATAGCGATTGAAGTAGCGGCTGTCATCTCCGGTGTGGTTAAAAACGCCGTCCAGGATCACGCGGATGCCGCAGGTGCTCGCCCGCGCGATGACAGCCTGCAGTGCCGCATCGCCGCCAAACATGGGATCTACCTGCAGATAATCGCCGGTATCATATTTGTGGTTTGAGCGCGCGGTAAAAATCGGGCTCAAGTACAGGCTCTTTACCCCCAGTGCGGCAATTTCCTCCATTTTTTCGGCAATTCCCCAGAGTGTACCGCCAAAAAAGGTGGTATTTTCCAGCCTGTCGCCGCGCACCTCGGCAAATTCGGGGATGCCATTCGTCCAATCGGGCTCAAGCGTGGCATAATCCTTGCAGACAACCTCCCCGCCCGGGCAGAATCGATCGACGAAAATATGGTACATCACGCCGCCCGTGATCCAGGCGGGCGTGTCATAGTCGGACGCGTAGACAGTAATCTGTTCCGCGGGGGCATCGGGTGAGGCAGAAATGGACGGTGCACCGATGCGGCTGTGGTCGGTGTACAGGCGGCCGTAATCGGTGTCCAGCGCAAATCGGCTCCAGAACAGGCCATCCCGCATGCTGGCGTCAGAGAGCCGGAGCGTAAGTGAAAAGCAGTCCCAGCGGCAGTCGCCGCCCTGCGCGGTCAGAGGAAAGTTATGGGTGAGGCTGCTGTCGTCATCGGTCAGGCAAAGCGCGGCGGCGCGGCAGCCGAGGGCTCGGTCAAGCGACAGCCGGAAAGTGATGGTATCATCGTGCGGGAAGGCTCCGAGATGCTCGGCCGCCCCGCGCCGGGCTGAGCTTCGCTGCAGGCGGACGGCGTTCGGAATCGCAGACGGATCAGCAAACGTGCGCATGGCGTCACCGTTACCTGACCGGCTTGATCTGCCAGATACGCTCGGCATATTCGGTCACGGCGCGGTCGGCTGAGAAGATGCCGGCGTGGGCGATATTCTGCAGCGACTTGCGATTCCACCCCTCCCGATCGAGATAATCCCGCTCCAGCCGATCGTGCGCCGCACAGTAGGCATCAAAGTCGGCCATGCACAGGTAGGGGTCGGGCACGCCGGGTGCGGTCAGCAGATAATCGCAAAGGTTGGCAAAAGACTGGCCGCTCCAGCCCGATGCCAGGCTGTCCACCGCCCGGCGCAGGACCGGGTTTGCGCGGTAATACAGCGAAGACTGATAGCCCGCACGCCAGATCTGATCAACCTCGGGCGTAGTCAGGCCGAAGATATAGCAATTTTCTTCCCCCACAGCATCGCAGATCTCGACATTGGCGCCGTCCAGTGTCCCCAGCGTCAAGGCGCCGTTCATCATCAGCTTCATGTTGGAGGTACCGCTGGCCTCCTTGCCGGCAAGCGAAATCTGCTCGCTGATCTCGGCGGCGGGAATCATGAGCTCCGCGCGGCTGACATTGTAATCCTCCACGAAAACGACGTTCAGCTTCTCCCGAATACGGGAATCCTTTCGGATCTCCTCCCCCAGGCACCAGATCAGTTTGATCACCTGCTTGGCCAGATAATAGCCTGCCGCGGCTTTCGCGCCGAAGATAAAGGTCTGGGGCTGCATCTCGAGGTTGGGGTTCTCTTTGAGTTCAAGGTAGAGCGAAATAATGCGCAGAGCATTGAGCAGCTGGCGCTTATACTCATGCATCCGCTTGATCTGTACGTCAAAGAGGGTGTCGGCGTCGACGCGCAGGCCGGAGGCGGCGAAGATATGGTGGGCAAACCGCGTTTTGTTGGCCAGCTTGATCTCCCCCAGGCGCGCGAGTACCGTTTTGTCATATGCAAAGCGGCTGAACTCGGCAAGGGCGGCGGGGTTCTCGCGGTACTCCGGGCCGATGGTCTCATCCAAAAGGGAGGCGAGACCGGGATTGGCCTGGCAGAGCCAGCGGCGGTGCGCAATGCCGTTTGTGACATTGGTAAACTGATCGGGGTTGTGCTGCCAGAAATCGTGAAAGACGGTGTCGGTCAAGATCCGGCTGTGCAGCGCCGAGACGCCGTTGACCGTTCCCGAGCCAACCACCGACAGGTTAGCCATGCGGATCTGGTTGTGTGCGATGATCGACATGCGCGAGATACGGTCCCAATCACCGGGATAGGCATCCCACAGCTCCCCGCAGAAGCGGCGGTTGATCTCGCAGACGATCATGTGCATGCGCGGGAGTTTGAGGCGGAAGAGATCCTCGGGCCAGCACTCCAGCGCTTCGGGCATGACGGTGTGGTTGGTGTAGGTGACGGTATGCCGAACGACCTGCCACGCATCCTCCCAGCTGTACGAATAGGTGTCCATGAGCAGACGCATCAGCTCGGGAATGACCAGAGCGGGATGGGTATCGTTGATGTGAATGGCCACTTTTTCGCGAAAATTGGACAGCGTACCGAAGCGGCGCAGGTGGTCCCCGATAATATTCTGCAGCGATGCCGAGACCAGGAAATACTGCTGGGTGAGCCGAAGCAGCTTGCCCTCGGTGTGGTTGTCGGCCGGATAGAGCACCTTCGAGATGATCTCGGCATTGTTGCGCTCCTCCATCGCGCGGGCGTATTCGCCTTGTGAGAAGAGGGTCATATCAAACTGCGACAGATCTCTGGCGCGCCAGAGACGGAGATTATTCACCGTACCGGATGGCCCCGGGATGAGCAGATCGTAAGGCACGGCCTGCACTTCCTCGTAATCCTCGTGGATGATGTCGCATTTGCCGTCGTGCCAATGCTCGCGGACATGCCCGCCGAGACGGACAGTATAGATCTTATCGGTGCGGGGGACAAGCCAGGGCTCGCCCTTCTCCAGCCATTCGTCAGGCAGTTCGATCTGCTCCCCATCAAGGATTCGCTGGCGGAAGAGGCCATATTCATAGCAAAGCGAGAAGCCGGTGGCCGGATAATCGCAGGCGGAAAGCGCATCCATATAGCAGGCGGCAAGCCGTCCAAGTCCGCCATTGCCCAGTGCGGGATCGGGATCGTAGGCATACAGGGCTTCCAGCGAACTGCCCATTTCCTCCAGCACCGCGCCAAGCGACTCGCCGATGCCCAGATTCTCCACATTGTTCCGCAGCTGTTTGCCGACTAAGAATTCCATGCAGAGGTAGTAAACGCGCTTGGCACGCTCGGCCTTGACTTTTGCCTTAAACGCAGCATTGCGGCTGCCCAGCATATCCTTGACGGCAAGCACGACGGCTTTGTGCATCTGCGACTCGGTCGCATCGGCGGCGGTGACGCCGAAATAGCGCGAGAGCTTGTTGGTAACAAGGGCACGCAGGGCGGCAGTATCGGGGGTATTGATCATGTTGGTGAAAATCCTTTCGAAAAACTAAGGGTATGGCCGGGACTGGCTCAGAGCAGATCGCGGTAGAGGGCTTCGTAGTGCGCTGCCGATGCGTTCCAGGAAAAATCGGCCGCCATCGCGTTGCGAATCAGTTTTGTCCGAAGCGCACGGTCGGCATAATAGCCCAGTGCGCGCTCGACGGCGTCCTTCATGTCGTGCGCATTGTAGGTGACGAAGGTCACGCCGTTTCCCTCCCCTGTGCCGGGATTGGCCGGGGTGATGGTATCAAACAGGCCGCCGGTCTCGCGGACGATGGGCAGAGTACCGTAGCGGCAGGCAATCATCTGAGCCAGGCCGCACGGCTCACTCTTCGAGGGCATCAGAAAGAGGTCAGCGCCGGCGTAGATACGCTTGGAGAGGGACTTATTGAAGTCGATGATTACGGCAGCACGGCCGGGGTATCGGGCAGCCAGGCCGCGGAAAAATTCCTCATACGCCCACTCCCCGGTCCCCAGCAGAACGAACTGCATCGCTTGTACCGTCATCAGCTCATCGATGACATGGCGCACCAAATCCACCCCCTTATGCGGGACAAGGCGGGTGATCATGGCAAGAACGGGAGTGTCGGGCGAGCGGGCAAGCCCAAGTTCATCCTGCATGGCCGCCTTGCAGAGCGCTTTGCCGGCGGGATGATCGAGGTCATACGGTGCGGCGATATCGGGATCTGCGGCGGGATTGTAGTAGCCGACGTCAATACCGTTGAGAATACCGGTTGATTTGTAGGCATAACGGTTGGTCACATGCGAGAGGCCGTGGGCGAAATATGCATCGCGCAGCTCTTCTGCATACCGACGGCTGACCGTGGTCAGGCGGTCGCAGCAGACCATCGCGCCTTTGGTGAGATTGATGTCGCCGTCATATTCCAGAATGTGTCGATCCTCCTCGCCGAGGCCAAAGACATCGCCGAGGATGGCAAAACTGTATCGCCCCTGATATTCGATATTGTGCACGGTGTAGACCGCGCGAATGGCGGCATAGCGGGGATCCTTCGCGTAGCGGCGCTTGAGGTAAATCACCGACAAGGCACTTTGCCAATCGTGTGCATGGAGAACATCGGGGTAAAAATCCACCTCGCGCATCAACTCAAGCACGGCCAGACCAAAGAAGGCAAAGCGCTCGCCGTCATCAAAGGCACCGTAGAGATTCTGACGCGCGAAATAATACATATTGTCGATAAAATACCAGTGCACGCCGTCCTTTTCCAACTCAAAAATCCCGCAGTACTGCTGCCGCCAGGCGAGGTTGACCGTAATGGCGCGCACAAAGGTCATCTTCTCGCGCCACGCGGCGCTGATCTGGGCATACAGCGGCATGACGACCCGCACATCGATGCCGGCCCCCATCCGTGCCTTGAGAGCGGCGGGCAGCGAGCCGAGCACATCGCCCAGGCCTCCGCTGGACGCAAAGGGGAGCGCTTCAGCGCCGGCCATCAGCACGCGCAGCGGCCGGACAGGTACAGAAACAGCGTTTTGTGATTGCATGTTTGTCATCGTCCCTCCTCAGAGCATGGTGCTCTTGTCAATGTAGAAGGGCAGATCGGGATGTCCTGCGAGGCAAACGCCGTCGCGGATAACCACGCCTTTATCGGCAATCACGCAGTTGAGGTTAGCATCGGCGCCGACGTAAGTGTTCTGGAAGAGGATCGAATTGCGCACCACCGCCCCCGGACCGATGCGCACCCCACGGAAGATGACCGAATTCTCGACACATCCCGCGATATGGCAGCCATCGGCAATCATGGCGTCCTTCACCTTTGCGCCGAGGGCATATTTGGTGGGCGGCGAGTTGTGCACCTTGGTCAAAATTGGCCGGCGCTCGACATTGAAGAGCGAATCCCAGCGTGCGTAGTCATCGATGAGCGCCATGCTCTCCTTGTAATAGCCCGCCAGCGAATGGATGTCGGCATAAAGGCCGTGATGGCGGAAAATGCGGTAATTGCGGCGGGCGGCATGCTTGGCAATGATGTCATGCGTAAAAGAGACATAGCCGTGCGCGATAGCGTCCTGCACTGCATTTTGCAGATGGGTGCGAGTGGCCACCCAGATGTTGAGGCTGACATCCCTCTCGCGCAGGCCGATCTCGGGCTGATTGATGCAATCGGTGATGCGCCCCGTTCCGTCGGTTTCAAAAACCGTGCGGCTCTTCTCTTCGGCGGTGATGACCGGCAAGCGCTTGACCACCATAGTCATGTCCGCCCCCTGTGCAATATGCGCCCGCAGAACTTCACCTAAGTCAATGTTGCAGATCACATCGCAGTCCGAGAGGATGACATACTCCTCACGCAGCTCACGAATCGAGTACGCGATGCTTTTCAGCGCCTCCAGGCGCGTGGAATAGAGTTCGCTGCTGAGGTTGGCGTGCGCCGTGATGAAGGGCGGCAGAATGGTGATTCCCCCCGCACGGCGAGCCATGTCCCAGTCCTTGCCCGAGCCGATGTGATTCATCAGCGAGCGGTAATTGTTGTGCGTGATCACCGAAATGTTGGAGATGCCCGAATTGACCATATTGGAAAGCGCAAAGTCGATCAAGCGGTAGCGGCAGGCAAAGGGCACTGACGCCATGGTGCGGGTTCGGGTCAGTTCGGGAATATGGCGGTCATGCAGATTGGAAAAAATAATACCGGCTGCGTTCATCCTTTAGTCCTCCTTTTGGTATTCGGTCGAGCCTGCGGCAACCATCGCGCCGTCGGGCACACGTTGCCCGGGGGAGATCTCGGTCCCGGCGCCGATGACGGTCAGCCGGCCGCCCTCCGCCCGGTCACGGCCGATCTGCGCCCCGGCACCGATCCTGCAGCCGCCGTCCAGGATGGCATACGCAATGTTTGCCCCTGCCTCAACCCTGACGTCCCCCATCAGAATCGAATCGCGGACAACAGCTCCCTCGGCGATGTGCACGTCACCGAAGAGCACCGTGTGCTCGACTTTGCCGTAGATCTCACATCCCTCAGTGACCAGTGCATCGGAGAGTTCAGCCGATGCGCCGATGATCTGCGGCGGTCTTGCTTCGTTGCGCGAGAAAACGCGCTTGCCGCTGTAAAGATCGAAGACCGGATGCTCGCCCAGAAGGTCCATATTGGCCTCCCAAAAGCTGTCAAGCGTACCGACATCCTTCCAATAGCCTGAAAAGGGATAGGCGTACATCTTCAGCCCATCGGCCAGCATGGCGGGGATGACGTTCTTGCCGAAGTCCTTGGCCGATGCTTCGTCTGCTTCATCGCGAATAAGATATTCGGTCAGGAGGTCGGTGTTGAAGATATAGATCCCCATCGATGCCTTGGTACTCTTGGGATGGGGCGGCTTTTCCTCAAACTCCACAATGCGCAGATCCTCATCGGTATGCATGATTCCGAATCGGCTGGCCTCTTCGAGCGGCACTTCGATGACAGCGATGGTCACATCTGCCCCCTTCTCTCGATGTGCCTGCAGCATCTTGCTGTAATCCATGTTGTAGATGTGGTCACCCGAGAGGACGAGAACATAGTCCGGGTCGTAGCGGCGAATAAAATGTAAGTTCTGGTAGATCGCGTTGGCCGTGCCGCGATACCACTCTCCGCCAGCCTTGCCTTGATAGGGGGGAAGAACCGTCACCCCGCCGTAACTGCGGTCAAGATCCCAGGGCTGGCCGGTGCCAATATATGCGTTGAGCACAAGGGGCTGGTACTGGGTCAGTACGCCTACCGTATCAATATCGGAATGGACGCAGTTGGACAGCGGGAAATCGATGATGCGGTACTTCCCCCCGAAGGGGACGGCAGGTTTGGCGACATGTTCGGTCAGGGTGTAGAGTCTGCTTCCCTGCCCGCCGGCGAGAAGCATCGCGACGCATGTTTTCTTCTTGTACATAAGCTTACCCTTGCCCCGGTCTGTCTCCGGGGCTTCCTTTCACTGATCTGCATAGTGCAAAAGTTTGCGCTGTGTTATCCCCGCCGGGCAGTGGGCGGCGTGTCGGGCAGCACAGCAGTGGATGCGTTTGGGGTGAGAAAAATCGCTGAATAGGGGGGGAGGTCCAGCCGAAGCAGCCGCTCGCCGCCTGCCTGCTCTGCCGTGAGCTGCCCGAATAGACCGCCCCCGCTGCCACCGAAGCGGCTCTCCTCGCTGGAAAAGACCGGCATATAGACCGGCTTTCCATCGGTAATGCGGAGCAAATACGCCGGCCGCGCGACCGGTCCGAAATTGAAGACCGCCACCAACTCACCCCCGCGCCGATCAAAGCGGCGGAAGCTGATTACGTTGCTGTCCCGATCGTCCGGATTGATCCAGCGGAACCCTTCCCAACTGCCGTCGATCTCCCACAGGGCCGGGCTGTCCAGATAAAACCGATTGAGCGCCGCCACATACTGCTGAGTCTTGGCGTGCATTTCATAGTCGGTCATGAACCACTCAAGCTGGTTTTCATAATCCCACTCGCGGAACTGCCCGAATTCACTGCCCATGAAAAGCATCTTCTTGCCGGGGTGCGCCATCTGATAGGCGAGGAAGGTACGCAGTGCGGCGAACTTTTCGGCATAGCTGCCATACATTTTGTCGAGCAGGGATTTCTTGCCGTGAACCACCTCATCATGTGACACCGGCAGAATAAAGTTCTCGCTGAAGGCATACATCATCGAAAAGGTCAGCTTCTCATGCTTGCCGCGGCGGAAAAGGGGATCGGTCGCGACGTAATCGAACATATCGTTGGCCCAGCCCATGTTCCACTTGAAATTGAAGCCCAAACCGCCGGCCGAGACCGGATGCGTCACCCGGGCAAAGGCAGTCGATTCCTCGGCGATCATCAGCACATCGGGGAACTCGGCGAAGACAGCCGTGTTCAGCTTTTGGAAGAAGGCAATGGCCTCCAGATTTTCCTTTCCCCCGTAGGAATTGGGCACCCACTCGCCGGGCTTGCGATCATAGTCGAGGTAGAGCATCGACGCCACCGCATCGGTGCGCAGACCGTCAATGTGAAATTCGCGCAGCCAATACAGCGCACAGGAGATGAGGAAGCTCTGCACCTCAGGCCGCCCGACATCAAAATAGCAGGTCCCCCAGCCGGCGTTTTCCATGCGGTCAGCGCCCTGGTATTCGTACATCGGGTAGCCGTCAAAGCGGTAGAGTCCGTGCGCATCCTTGGGGAAATGCGCCGGAACCCAATCCAAAATGACACCAATCCGGTTCCGGTGCAGCTGATCGATGAGATAGCGCAGGTCGTCTGGGCTGCCGAAGCGCGAGGTCGGTGCAAAGTAACCGCAGACCTGATAGCCCCATGAGCCGTCAAAGGGATGCTCGGCAATGGGCATCAGCTCAACATGGGTATAGCCCATCTGCCGCAGGTAGGGGATGAGTTCATCGGCAATTTCGCGGTAGTTGAGGTAGGCCTCGCCATTATCCCTGGTCGTGCGGCCGCCGCGGGTCAGCCAGGAACCCAGGTGTATTTCATAGATATTCATCGGCGCCGGATAAAATCCGTCCGGCGAAGAAAAAGGCTTGCTGCGCCAAACAAACCAATCGCTATCCCCCCAGGCGTAAGGCGTGTCGTCGGGGATGATCGATGCGGTCTTCAGCCCCCACTCTCCCGCACGGGCATAGGGGTCAGCTTTGAGCGTTGTCCCCGCCGCCGAACGAACACGGAACTTATAGCGACATCCGGCCAGCGGTCGGTCACTCTCGAGCACCCCTTCCCACAAGCCGCCATCCGTGATTCGGCACATCGGCAGCGCGCCCCATCCGTTGAAGTCCCCAGCGACCTCTACCCCCTCGGCACGGTAAGCCCAGGTACGGAAGGTATACCTCCAGCCGGAGCCGATCTGCTCGGCATGCACGCCCATGAATGCATAGGCAAAAAAATTCGTTCCCTGATGAAAATAATACGCGGCCAGGGCGTCGCCGCTTTCTCTCTGCTGCACACCACCACATCCCTTCAGCGCATGGTCCGGCAAGCAAAATTGGCTATGCTGTCGAATTTTGCGCAGATATTTTGATTTGTATTTGTGCAAATCATCATAGCACAAAACAGAAATCGCTTCAAGCCGAATTTGACGAAAAGAAAAATTTTCTTCTCGACACGGTACGATACGATTAGTGTGCCCGTTTTTTTTCGCGCTACACATCAAAAAAACGCACATGGACAAATGTCCATGTGCGTTTTTCGCTCAATTCTGTTCGGGCGGAGGCGGCGGCTCTGCGGAGGGAGCCGAGTCGGGAAAATCGAAAACCACGCGCCCGTCGCGCAGCGCCAGGGCTGCGTTAAAGCTTCTTCCGCTCTTGCCGGTAAAGCCGACAATCTCCCCGGTTCTGCCCTGCTCCAGCAGCAGACGCGCGTTGCGCAGCGAAACCGTTCGGCCGCAGATGACATTGCGGAAGCCAAACTTACAGCCCTTCTCGCGATAACCGGCGCATCCGTAGCCAAAGCTGGTGCGGCGCACCTCGCTGCCGCAGAGCGGGCAGGTGCCGACCGCATCGCCGATCACACCATCATCGGTATCGTGGGCCAGCGGCTGCTCTTCCCGGTGAAAGACCGCCGAAATCTCCTGCTCGGCCAGATAAAGCCCGGCCTTAATGCTCCATTCGCCACGATAAATACGCTTGAGCGCGCGGCCGAGTTCGACGGTTTTGTACTTATCCATCGAAATGCCCATGCGGGAGAGCGACTCAATGAGGAACTCTCCGCCCGGGAGAATGGTATAGACGTCTTTTTTGAGCGCGATGTATTCGCTCTTGATGGCATTTTCAATGATGCCGGTCCGCGTCGCCTCGGTACCCAGCTCAAGGCCCTCGAAAATGGCGCGATACTCGGCCGCATCGTCGTCCTCCCCCTCTCCCTCCTCCTCGCGCGCTTCGGCGGCGCGGTCAAGCGCGGCTTTATCCTCGCGGAAGGGATTTTTGAGGTAATTGTTGAGGGTCTCGATGGTGTAGTGCTTGGGCGGCGAGGTCTCCTTCTCGGCCGGCCGGAACTCGATGTTCACCGCATCGCCTTCGGCCAGCTTGGGCAGGATCTTATCCTTCTGGGGAGCGTGGTCATATTTGGTCCAACCGGGCTCCAGGATGACCGTCCCCTTGAGGGTAAACTGCTCGAGCCCACCGACATCGATGGTGATCTCACTCTTCTCCACCCGGCAGGGCTCAGCGCAGAAGACAGCCACAAAACGCCGCATCACGGTGCCGTAAACCTGTGCCTCCTCGGGGGAGAGCTGGGCCTTGTCGGGAATCTTGTAGGTGGGGGTCAGCGCCGAGTGCGACTCGATCTTGCTGTCGTCAAAGACGGTTTTGTCTGCACGGAAAGCGACCGGATACCCCAGCTTCGCCACACCGGCGAGGATATCGCGGATCTTGTCCTTCTCGGCAGTGGCCAGGTACTCGGAGTTGGTACGCGGGTAGGTCAAATACCCCCGCTCGTAGAGCCGCTGGACGATCTCTAGCGACTTGTCCATCGGCATCTTGTAGGTCTTGCCCAGCACGTTCTGCAGCTTAGACAGCGAGTAGAGTTTTCCGGGCGGCAGCGTGGATTTTTTCCGTTTGACGGCTGTCACCGTCGCGCCCGCTTGATTATAACGGCGGCAAAGTGCCTCGGCCGCGGCCAACTCATCCCGTGAAAAGCGCTTTTTGGAGGTGAGCTCCACCGGCTCGCCGCCCGTCTCCGCGCGGCTGACGGGGGCGTAGTAGATCTCGGGCTTAAAATTGCGGATCGCCATGTCGCGGTCATAGACGGCCTTGACAATCGGAACGATCACTCGTCCGACCCGCAGAAAATGCCCCGTCTTGAGGGTGGCATAGCGGGTCAGATTCACCCCGTAGAGCCAATCGATCAGGGTGCGTGCGTAGCCCTCGTTGGCTAGGTTATCGCAGGAGGCCGCCGGGCGCAGCTCAGCAAGTGCGGCCTGCACCGTCTGCGGTGTCTGGTCGGGCAGCCACAAGCGCATCTGCGGCTTCCCTTCGGCCTCAGCCTGCCGGATGCAGAGCCGGATGATGATCTCCCCCTCGCGGTCAGCGTCCCCGGCGTTGACGATCATCTCCACATCGTCGCGGTGGCAAAGCGAGCGGATCAGCGCAAACTGGCGTTCCACGCCGGCATCCACTGTTTTGTCGGGCTTGCGGCGAAGCTCAAACTGATACTTGCGCGGGAAGCAGGGGATATTGGCCATCGACCACCGCATCGATCCGTCAGGCGATGGCTGGTAAGTCTCAATGTCGCACAGCGCGAACAAATGCCCAAAAGCCCAGGTCACAAGATAGCCTTGCCCCTCGTAATAACCGTCCAGCTTGCGCATCTGGCCAATGCCGGCCACAATATTGCGCGCCAGGCTCGGCTTCTCGGCGATAATCAGAATCATGGTTTCCCCTCCTTTCCGACGAATACAAAGATTGATTTGCTAAGGAATATATGCGCGCGATGCGGCCCTGCATTACCTCAACCGATCGGCAGAAATAGTCGGGCGCGTATACACCTGTGCGCGGTTCGCGCGACCTTTCGGGAAAGTAACGCTGCCAAAACAGCAAAAACGCATTTATTCCGCCCGGTTTCCCGCCACAATCTTCCCTTCAAGCAGAAGAGGAAGCTGCGCGAAACTGTCAATCACCGGAACGCCGGCAGATTCAAGGCGTTCACGGCCATGGTGACCGCCGGTGACCAGCACACAATCGGCACCGATCGCCGCGGCAACCTCGGCATCGTGCAGAGTATCGCCCACGAAAATCGGGCGTGCATCGGGATGAGCCGCACGCCAGGCCCGGGCCAGCGCAGTTTTGCCGCCGGCGTAAATGTCGCCGATTCCCAGCACCGCATCAAAATAGGCTTCGATGCCCAAATCGCCAAGCTGGCGAGACAGCAGCGCATGCTCGGAAGCCGACAGGACCAGCTGACAAACGCCGGCCTGATGTAGCTGCTCTAAGACCGGAAGCACGCCCTTGCGCAGACCCGCTGTGCGGCTCCGCGCCAGATACTCCCCTACCCATTCATGGGCCAGCGCATCGAATCCCTCGCCGTCCACGTCAAGACCGATGGCGCGGTAATACTTTTCCACCGGAAATCCAAAGTTCTGCCGATACGCTTCAAGGGAAGAAAAAATCGGCAGATTCCGCGCGGCAAGCAGGACATTGATGCTCTCCACACTGGCCTGCAGATCGTCAAGCAGCGTGCCGTTGAAGTCCCAAATCACATGTGTCCACATGTTCTCCTCCTGTCTGATGCAAAACAAACCGGAATGCCGTGCATTCCGGTTTGTTTTATCAAGGCCGTGGATCAGCCCTCCGGCGGCCAGTTCATCGTATGCCATTCGTTATACAGGAAGTTGGGCGTACCCTCTACCAGAATCTTGGTCGAATTGGCAAACTCAGTATTCGCGGTCAGTTCCTCATATGCGCGGTCGATGAAAGCTACGACATCGTCATACGTCTTGCAGTCAGCCAGCCCGGCCAGATAGGTCTTACTGGTGTTATTCATGATATCCATGTAGTCCCAATTCAGGGCCTCTGCATCAAATTCAAAGCCGTTCATCGGATCCAGACGAGCATCGATGTTCTGCTTCTTACCGTAGTCCCATGCGTTGACGGGCATGCCCTCTTCGGGATATGCAACGAACGCATTACCGGTCTTGAGCAGATCCATCATGTAGGTCTTATTGAGACGAGTCAGCGTGCCGTCCTCGTTGATGACATAGTTCTCATTCTCAATACCGTACTGGAGCAGGTTGCGCAGCTCGGGATTGGTGTTGATGTAGGTGATGATCTCCATGCTGCGGGTGAGGTCCTTAGTGTACTGCGTAACACCGAACATACCGGCATAAAGCGAATCCTCGTAAGCCATCGGATTCTCCAGAACGATCATGTGGTAATCTTCACCGTAGACATCGTTGAGCTCGTAGCCGCCCTTCATGATCGAAACGGCAAACGGCTTGGAGGGATCAGCGTTCTTCTTGATCAGATCCTTTTCCTCAAAGAGTTTGATGGTCTTGAGCTGGTCGGTGATCTGACGGGTAGCGAAGATGTTACGGAAGGTCAGACGGGAGCTGTAGCCGGCGGTGGGGCTGACGTAAGCTGCCACGATAGAGCGGTCGGGAATGAATTCCAAGGTCTCCTTATCCAGCGAGAGATAACGAATGTTGGTCAGCTCAATATCACCGCAAACGGGGGTAATCGTAGGCTCATGCTTGGCAACATCTTCAACAAACTCCGCAACAGAAGCGAGATCAACGAATTCGCTGAGGTCGTAGCTGTACTTTGCAGCCATTTCCTTATTGACCAGCAGGTAAGTGTACTCACCGATGGTATGATTGTTCGGAATGGCATAAGTGGCGCCGTTAACGACAGCCGCATCCATGAACACAGGGTTGATGTAGTCCTTGAGCTTTTTGGAACCGCTGCTCAGCTCGTCGTCCAGACGCTCAAGAATACCGTCATCACAATACTGCAGGTAGCGGTCATAACCGTTGACGAAGATGATGTCAACCTGGCGGGAAGACTCAGCAGGATACTTCAGCTCGGAAAGACCGTACTCATTGAGGATGGTCTCTTCAGCCGTCGTCTCATCACTGGTCGTCTCGGGTGCCGTTGTTGCCAGCGTTTCGCCGCGCGCCTTTGCTTCTCTCTGTGCCTTCTTGAGTGCCTTCTTTGCCTCTTCCTCGGCCGCAATGTCAGCCTCGATCTTAGCAAACTTTTCGTCAAGCAGGGCGTAGTGGTTATCTAAGGTATTAAAATAAATATTAACCTGGGTCTTAAACTTTGCTTTGGTAATTTTATTGATCGCGTCATTGACCTTAGCAGCAGCCTCGGGCGTGGTTTCCTTTTCGGTCACGACATACATATTCAGTGTTGTCGTATAGCGGGAAGCCTCATCGGTAACATCATTCATCGCATCTTCGTTCGATGTCGAGCTGCAGCTGGTCAGCAGCACCGAAAAGAGCGTGAGAACGGCCAGCATAAGACTGATCAGTCTCTTGTTCATGGTTGATCCTCCTGTGAATTTGCGGCAGGAAATGCGCGCAGGGTTTGATACTACAATATTGTACACGAAAATCCTTCTTCTGTCAAGCCAATTTTTGTGTCCAAACTATGACGGAGCCAAAATCTTCCGTCAAAAAAACTTTTTTTTGCGTTTCTGATCGCCGAAAGCGCAGAGCATTTTCGGCGTATTGCACATGTGTTGAAACTTATTTTGAGCAACAAGACGAAAATTGCGTCGTTTTGCACATTTTTTCAACGTGCGATTTGGATATATGCAACAATTTTTCTTGCATATTCTGCGCAGGACAGCATCAATCCAGATAATCGCGCAGGCGCTTAGAGCGGCTGGGATGACGCAGTTTGCGCAGCGCTTTCGCCTCGATCTGGCGGATACGCTCACGGGTGATGTTGAACTCCTTGCCCACCTCTTCAAGGGTGCGGGTGCGGCCGTCGTCCAGGCCGAATCGCAGCTTCAGCACATGCTCTTCACGTGGGGTCAGCGTATGCAGGACCTCGTTGAGCTGCTCACGCAGCAGAGTGTAGGATGCGGCCTCGGCCGGTGCGGGCGAATCGTCGTCGGGAATGAAGTCGCCGAGATGGCTGTCCTCTTCCTCGCCGATCGGCGTCTCAAGCGAAACCGGATCCTGCGCGATCTTCATAATCTCACGCACCTTATCGGCACTCATGCCCATCTTCTCGCCGATCTCCTCGGCAGTGGCCTCATGGCCCAACTCCTGCAGGAGCTGACGGGAGTAGCGCGAGACCTTGTGGATGGTCTCCACCATGTGTACCGGGATGCGGATGGTACGCGCCTGATCGGCAATGGCGCGGGTAATGGCCTGGCGGATCCACCAGGTAGCATAAGTCGAAAACTTATAACCCTTCTGATAGTCGAACTTATCCACTGCCTTCATCAGGCCGAGATTACCCTCCTGAATAAGATCAAGGAAGAACATACCCTTGCCCACATAGCGCTTGGCGATCGACACAACCAAACGGAGGTTCGCCTCCACCAGCTCGTTCTTTGCCGCCTCATCGCCCTGTGCCATCTTTTCGGCCAGTTCCATCTCGCGGTCAGCGTCCAGCAGCGGGACCTTACCGATTTCCTTCAGATACATACGCACCGGGTCATCGATGGCAAGCCCTTCCTGGGCCAGCATCTTCTCCATTTCCTCGGCGCTCTCAAACTGTTCAACCTCGCTCTCAAGTTCCTCAAAGCCGGTCGAATCTATATAACCGGGGACGGCAATCCCGTTGCTCTCCAGTGTCTCATAGAGTTTGTCGATCTGCTCCATGTCATAGTCAAGCTCTTCAAGCGCTTCTTCGATGTCGTTGTTCGACAGCGCACCCTGCTTGCCTTTTTCGATAAGGTCGGTTACATCAATTTTTTTCTCGTTGTTCATGCCTTTTCCCCTTTAACGGTATGTATTTTGCTGAATTTTATCTTAACCTTTGGTTTTCTGCTCTTTTGCGGCGGCGAGTGCGGCACGGCGGCGCTCGACAGCGGAGAGGGCCCCGCCCTGCTCGGCATTCCGGCGCTGCGCATCCTCACGCAGAAGTGCGGCGCTCTCGCGCAGAACGCTGATGCCGTTCTCGCTCAGTTCGCGACGGCCGAGACGCATCCGCTCAATGCGGCCGATCTCCTCGGGCGAGAACTGTGCGCCCAAGAGCCCCACGTCAAATCCGCCGTCGCTTGTTTCCAGTGCCAGCACGGCTGAAAAGACGCGGCGGCCGAATGCGGTAAAGAAATCGGCCTCGGTGAGTTCGATCTTGCCGCTCGCAACGGCGGCACGGTGCTCATCATAGAGCAGCATCAACCCCAACACCGTTTCCTCGGCGCGGGCGATGCGCATATTCTTGGCCATATCGGGATTGACCCGATCGCCGAACCCCGCAGCAGCAGCCTGTGCATCCCGACTCTCCTGCTGACGTCGCTCGCGGCTGAGGCGCTTGGCCTCGCGCTCGACGTCATTGCGCAGGACATCGACCGGAAGCTCCAGACGTTTGGCAGCTTCTGCGAGATAAACCTCACGCTCCACATGGGAGTAGCTGCCGGCGATGATGCGGCAGAGCTCGGCCGAGGCCTTGATCTTCTCCTCCGGGATGGCCGGGTCGTGCTGTGCCAGCACGTTATCCAGCCGATAAGCAAAGCCGGTTACGCTGTTGGCCAAAAGCTGGCGGAAACGGTCGGCGCCGTGGTTTTTGATATATTCATCGGGGTCCTTCGCACCGTTCATACGCAGGACACGGGTCTCCAGGCCAACCTCGCCGAGGATCCGCAGGGCTTTCTGTGCAGCCCGCTGGCCTGCCTCGTCGCTGTCGTAGGAAATTACCACGCGCTGGGTGTATTTGGTCATCAGCCGCGCCTGCTCAGCCGTAATTGCCGTACCCAGCGTCGCCACCGCGCAGAGGAATCCTGCCGCGTGCAGAGCGATGACATCCATATATCCCTCGCAGAGGATCATCTGCTCGCTGCAATTGCCTTTAGCGTAGTTGAGCGCAAAGAGGTTGCGGCTCTTTTTGAAGGCCGGCGTGTCAGAGGTGTTGAGGTATTTCGGCTTGCTGTCATCCATGACTCGCCCGCCGAAGGCGATCACATTGCCCGAAACGTCGATGATGGGGAACATCACGCGGTTGCGGAAATAATCATAAGGCCGTCCGGTCTTCCGGCTCTTGCCGCAGAGGAAGGCCGTGACCATCTCCTCATCGGTATAGCCCAGCTTGTGTAGATGATCGCACAGCCCGCCGAAAGAAGCGGGCGCATAGCCGAGGCCAAACCGCTTGATGGTCGCCCCATCCAGCCCGCGGCCCGTCAGATAGGCCATGGCCTCGCTGCCGGCCGGCGAGAAGAGCATCGCCCGGAAATAGCGGGCAGCCTCGCGGTTCATCTCCAGCACCCGGGTACGGCGGCCGCCCTCGTCCCGGCGCTCGCCGTCACGGGGAACGGTCAGCCCGGCGCGGTTGGCCAGGTACTCCACCGCGCCCATATAATCGAGATTTTCCTGGCGCATGATGAAGGTAATGACATCTCCGCCCGCACCGCAGCCGAAGCAGTAGAAATGCTTGTCGGGAAAGACAGTGAACGACGGGGTCTTCTCGCTGTGAAAGGGACAGCAGCCCGAGAGATTCGCACCGGCGCGCTTGAGGGGAATGTAGGTGCGGATGATCTCTTCCAGGTCACAGCGTGCCTTGAGTTCTTCAATAAATTCGCGCGGAACCACTTATTTGCCCCCCCAGACCCGTGGGATGAAAAGCGCCCGATAGAGGTCAATGGCATAGCGGTCGGTCATGCCCGAGAGGTAGTCGCAAACACAGCGCTCCACCGACTCTTCATCCAGGCTGCGCACATAGAGTTCGGGCATTCGCTCGGGGTTATTGACGAAATATTCAAAGAGACGGAAGAGCATTTCCTTGGCCTTGCTCTCCTCGCCCTTGGCAACCGGATTGCGGTAGACCCGCTCAAAGAGGAACTCGCGCAGGCGGTCGGTTGCCTCGGCCACCTCGGGGGTCATGGTAATCTCGGGCTTGCCGGTGCTGGCTTCGATCACCGAGGTCACCATCGTATTGATGCGCTGACTGTGCCCGCGACCGAGGACTTTCAGCAAATCCGCCGGGATATCCGAGAGCTGCATAATGCCGGCACGGCAGGCATCGTCGATATCGTGGTTGATATACGCAATGCGGTCGGCGAATTTGACGATCACGCCCTCCAGCGTAGCGGCCATATGCTTGCCGGTGTGGTTGACGATACCGTCCCGCACCTCCCAGGTAAGGTTGAGCCCGCGGCCGTTTTTCTCCAGCTTTTCCACCACGCGCAGAGACTGCTTGTAATGGCGGAAGCTGGGATCATAGCACTGCTGCATGGCGACCTCGCCGGCATGACCGAAGGGGGTGTGGCCCAGGTCATGCCCCAGAGCGGCCGCCTCGGTCAGATCCTCATTGAGGCAGAGGGCGCGGGCAATTCCGCGGGCGATCTGCGTAACCTCAAGCGTATGGGTCAGCCGGGTGCGGTAATGATCCTCGGCCGGTGCAAGGAAGACCTGGGTCTTGTGCATCAGCCGGCGGAAAGCGGTAGAATGAATGATGCGGTCGCGGTCGCGCTGGAATTCGGTACGGTTAGTGCAGGCATCCTGCGGGCGCTCGCGTCCGCGGCTGTTCGCGGTAAAAAAAGCATAAGGGGAAAGCGTCAGGCGCTCCCGTTCCAAAAAAGCATCGGCAATATTGGCCATCAATTTTCCTCCTTGCGGTTTTTTACATTTAATATACGACAAAGACGCAAAAAATCCTCTTTTTTGCGCAAAAAATATTTTTTATTTCTGATAGGCAAAGCGCTCGCCCACAATGACGGCTTCATCCCTGCCTGCGCTCAGCTCGCGAATTTTGGCACAGAGCTGCTCGGTCTCGGGTGCACGCACCGCAAAACGGACCGTTACCGCATCGGCAAAAGCCGTATCATCGATGATCGCGCCGATCCGCTCCAGCTCGACAATATACTTCTGATACTCGCCGTAACCACAGGTCAGCGCCAATTCCGTGTATTTTTCATAGGCAACGATCTCCGCCGCTTCAAGCGCAATGGCCGCGCTGTGGGCATAAGCCCGCACCAACCCGCCCGCACCAAGCAGCGTCCCGCCAAAGTAGCGGACGACCACCACGCAGGCATCATCGCAGCCCGACTTGACGATCACATCAAGTACCGGCCGTCCCGCCGTTCCCGACGGCTCGCCGTCATCGGTATAGCGCGCCTGGGCGCCGCCCCGCATGGTGTAGGCCCAGACATAGTGCGTCGCGCCCGGATAGTCTGCCTTGACACGGCGGATAAGATCGTTTGCCTCCTCCTCACTCTTGACCGGCGCGGCACGGCCGATGAAGCGGGAACGCTTCTCTTCAAATTCCGCCTCGGCCTCGCGGGCGAGGGTGATATACTTGGGCGGCTCGGCGGCCGCCGACTCATTCGTCTTCGGTTTCGTCTTGGCCATAGTCCTCTCCAAGATAACGGCGCAGCATGCCGACCGTCTTGGCATCGGCCACCGCCACCGCCGTGATATGCTCGGCGCCGTAGTCGACCGACTCCACAACGGCATTTTGGTAAAGCTGATTCAGCGCACCGGCTTCGGCGTTGGGAATCAAAAAGGTCAGACGGCGGCGGCCGGCGTTGACGATGCGCTCAAGCTCAGCAACCAGCTCATCCACGCCCTCCCCCGTCTTGGCCGAGATGCGGCAGGCCACATGGTCGCGGCAATCGGCGGGCAGGCGAAGCGGAACAGCGGCCTCACGGTCGCACTTATTGAAAACATAAAGGGTGGGCTTGCCCGCCGCGCCCAGATCGCGGAGAATCTGCTCGGTCACCACCAGCTGTTCGCTGCATTCCGGGTCGGATGCGTCGAGCAGAATCAGCAGGATGTCGGCGCAAACTGCCTCGTCCAACGTCGAGCGGAAGGCCTTGATCAGATGGTGGGGCAGACGGCGGATGAAGCCGACCGTATCGGTCAGCAGCACCGACTCGCCCGAGGGCAGCGCGAACTTGCGGGTCGTAGGGTCAAGGGTGGCAAAAAGCTTGTCCTCGGCCAGGATTCCCGCATCGGTCAGGCGGTTGAGCAGAGTCGATTTGCCGGCGTTAGTATAGCCGACGATCGCGATTTTCGCAATGCCGCTCCGCTCCCGCGCGGCACGCATGGTGCGGCGGTTGCGCTCGAGCTCGTCCAGCGCATCCTCCAGCGCTTCAATGCGGCGCTTGAGGTGACGGCGGTCGCGCTCCAACTGGGACTCGCCCGGGCCGCGCGTACCAATGCCGCCGCCAAGACGGGACAGCTCGGTTCCCTTACCGGTCAGACGGGGGGCAGTATATTTCAGCTGCGCCAGCTCGACCTGCAGCTTACCCTCGCCGGTCTTGGCGTGGAGCGCAAAGATGTCGAGGATGAGCATACTGCGGTCGATGACCCGGCGGCCGTCGAGGCCATCCTCAAGGTTGCGGATCTGCGAAGGGGTCAGCTCGGTATCAAAGACAACGAGATCAATCTCGTTCGTTTTGCACAGCTCGGCCAGTTCCTCTACCTTGCCCGAGCCGATATACGTCCGCACATCGGGGGTCTCTTTGGCCTGGAGCATGCGCACCACTGTCTCACCGCCTGCCGTATCGAGCAGGCGTGCCAGCTCATCCAGACTGCGCTCAGCCACTTCCTCGGGCGACTCACGGTTGATGATGCCCACCAGTGCCGCGCGGCCCTCGGCCGGCTGCTCGGTCGTAAACAGTTCTTTCTCGTTTATCGTCATATTCTGCCTCCTGTCTTGGGTCATAGGAAAACGCAAACAAGGGCAATGCACACGCTGTTTGCGCGCACCTTGCCCAATTTGCTCGGAATATCAGAGCGAATCTTATTTGCTTGCCTCAAGACGCTTCTTGAACTTGTCAACCCGTCCGCCGGCGTCAACAAACTTCTGCTTGCCGGTGAAGAAGGGATGGCACTTAGAGCAAATTTCAACTCTCATTTCGCCGCCCTTGGTGGATTTGGTGGTTACGGTCTCGCCGCAAGCGCATTTGACCACGACTTCTTTATATTCGGGATGAATTCCTGCCTTCATTATTCGCACCTCACTTTAACAGTATTCATAATACGCCCAATTATAGCATAGATTTTGGGAAATTGCAAGCGTTTTTTTGATTTTTCTCAAAAATATTTTTTCCGGCGGCAAATTCGGCGTCAAAATACGCCAACCACAGCCTTATACCCGCCCGCAGATCTCTTCTCTGAGGTGGGCGATAATCTTTTTCTCCAGCCGCGAAATGTACGACTGTGAGATCCCCATACGGTCGGCCACTTCCTTCTGGGTCAGTTCCCTTCCCCCGCGCAGACCGTAGCGCAGTTCGATGATCTCGCGCTCCCGTCCCTCCAGACGAGCCACCGCCGCCCGGATCGTGCGGCGCTCCTCATCGGCTTCGATGTCGCGGCAGACCACGTCCTCGTCCGAGCCGAGGATATCCGAGAGCAAAAGCTCATTGCCGTCCCAATCGACATTCAGCGGCTCATCAATCGACATCTCACAGTGCTGTCCGGAGGTCTTGCGGATGTGCATCAGGATTTCGTTTTCGATGCAGCGGGAAGCATAGGTCGCCAGCTTGATGTTCTTGTCCGCGCAAAACGTATTGATCGCCTTGATCAAACCAATGGTCCCGATTGACACCAAATCCTCGATGCCGATGCCGGTATTTTCAAACCGTTTGGCGATGTACACCACCAGGCGCAGATTATGTTCGACCAGTATCGCGCGGCACTCGCCGTCCTCGGCGTCCCCCAGCCGCGCAATCGCGGCGGCTTCATCCGGAGGCGAAAGGGGCGCGGGCAGTACGTCGGAGCCGTTGATGTAATACACCTGCCGCTCGGGGCAGAAAACGGACAGTGCCAAGTTGATCAGCCCCCGTCCGAAGACGAATCGTTTTTTCATGGTATTCGGCTTTCCTTCCTTCTTATTATATGGATACCTGTGTCATCAACAAGATCCGCCGGCACGATGGCGTCGTACCGCCCGCCGCCAATATCCGGGGCGGGTGCGATCAGCGCGCGGCAGGGATGTCCTTCGATCCAAATGCTATCCGGGCGCAGGGTGATCAGCATTCCCCTGCCCTGCACCGTTTCGGCCGGCAGAAGACCGATGCGCTCGGCCGTATCAGCAGGGAGTGCGGTCAGCCGGTCGATACGCTGTTCCGTCAGCACGCGCCAGAGCGGTTCGTCCAGCAGCGCGCGCAGTTTCCGCGCCGCAATGAAGATCACACATCGCCCCGACACCGGGTCGCGCACCAGATTGCCGCTGTCGGTCATCCCCGCCAGCTCGGTGCGCTGCCCGGCGATCTCCACGGTAACGGTAACCGGTGCCGCACGGGAAGCGACCTGCCTGCGCAGGCGGGTCAGCAAAGCCGTTATCCCGCCGCCTGCCAGCGCCAGCAGAAAAAAACCACCGCCCGATGCAGTCCCCGGTCCATCGAGAGAAAGCGCCAGCAAGTTGCTCAGCGCCGTCATGCTTCCCCCAAGCAGCAGTGAAGCCAGCCAGAAAGCCCCCAGCGTCAGCGCGAACCGGACGGGCGGTGCACCACCGAAGGCCAGCCAGACCATTCCCGCCGCTATCGCCACCCCCAGAATAAAGCGCACGCTCACCCGGGTCAGAAAAAGCGAGGCCACTGACCAAACGCCCCCCAGTGCCGCGGCCGCACAAAGCCGCCAGCCCTTCGCCGGCCGCTGGGTCATCCGCCCCGCCGCGCCCAGGGCCAACAAGTCCATGCTGAAGTCGATCAAAAACAGCACATCGGCATACACCGTCTGCCCCATGCCACCGCCTCCTTTGCCTATATTATACCCGCCCCGCTATGCAGATTTTGTCAAAGCGCGCCCGCACAAAAGAAAAAGCGCGAGAAGCATTTGCTTCTCGCACAGGAGGTACGCCAAGTAAGGCAGATGAGGCATCACATGAAAGGAAGCGACCACATGAGCGACGCAAGGCTTGACCGCTGGCTTGAACAACTGGCCAAGCTGATCGAAGCCACGGCGAAAACGCCCGCAGAAGCGGCGCAGATCGTCCGAGACGCTAAAGTCTTCCGAGACTAAAGCAAAAGCCCGCCAGCGCTGGGACGCATAGCGGGCAAACCAAATCGAGAACAGGAGCGGCATTCCTGCCGCCGCTCTTTGTTCTTCATTGTATCACAGGCGGGATAAAATGTCAAGTATAAAGGATGAAATCTTTGCGTAAAAGAGTATACTCAGTCCGTCCTCTTCCCGCCCTCCTCGGCAATTTTACGGCGTGTTCTCGCATTGAGCTCGGCACGCAAGGCTTCGGTGTAGGCGGAGAATGCCGCTTGCTCGGCGCCGTAGGTCAGTTGCAGGTCATACTCCAGCGGCAGCCAAGTGGCGATGTCCGACTCGTTGTGGGCATGCAGGGCCTCAAGCTTATCCAGCGCCAGGCAAAGTCTGGCTTCGGGCGATGACTGCGCTTCATATTCGTCAAAGAGCGCATGCAGGCGGCCGCGGGCAGGCTCGGGCAGCGTGTTGATCAGCCCATCGATGGCACGGTCCTCGGTCTCCTCCTGCGCTTCGGTCTTGACAAACGCCGGGATGTCACCGGTCACCGCTTCGCCGAGGTCGTGGATCGCCGCAAAGGTCAGAAGCTTCCCCAGATCTATGCCCGGGAACTCCTCGGCGCAGAGATAGGCCATCAGCACCAGCCGCCAGCTGTGGTCGGCCACACTCTCGCGGCGATCGGGGGCGGTGTAGCAATGGCGCGGGGTCACACGCAGGCGGCCGGCGGCCGTCAGAAAATCAAGCAGTTGTTCGGGCAGCATGATCGGGTTCCTCCATCTTCAAGAAAACGGCTTCCGGCGGACACCGGAAAAGCCTTTTCTTCATTATAACAGATCACGCAGCGAATTGCAAGCCTGTCCCGGCAAATTCCCCCACCACCGGCACTCAAAGCTTGCTCATCACCCAATAGATCACCCCGTATGCCGTCCCCGAGAGCGTTGCGTAAAGCAGGACGGGACCGGCGACAGTAAAAATCTTCGCGCCGACACCCAGCACCCAGCCCTCGGCCTTATTGTCAATGGCGGGCGATACGACAGCATTAGCAAAACCCGTGATGGGTACCAGCGTCCCCGCCCCCGCCCACCGTGCAATGCGGTCGAAGACACCAAGACCGGTCAGCAGGGCGGCCAGGAAAACCAGCGTCACAGCCGTGACCGTGCCGGCATCCTCGCGGTCCAGCCCCCAGGCTTGGTACAGGGTCGTCAACCCCTGCGCCCCGCAGCAAATGCCGCCGCCCACCAAAAACGCACGGGCACAGTTTTTGATGCATGGCGATTTCGGTGCGCGCGCCTCGGCAAATTTCGCGTATGTCGTTCGGTTGATGTTCATCTTCATGCCTCCTTTGGGCCTATCTTCCCCACCCCTCCAAAAAATTATGTATCCGCGCGGGAAAACTTCCCCAACCCCTTTGACAAGCGGACCCAAATGTTGTATAATAATTAAGGATAGAATATGATTGCACACAAGGAGGAACTCCATCATGGCAAATTGGGATCAGTTCCGCGAGGGCATGTCCCGCACGGCAGATATGGCTGCACGCAAGGCCGGCGAGGTCGGTGATGCGGTTAAACTCAGATACAAGCTGCACCGCGCCCGGGCCGAGCTGCGCGACACCTATGAAAAAATCGGTCGGCTGACCTATGACCAGCTCCACTTCCACCATGACCGCGCACTGGAGATCAACAACCTGCTGCCCGAGGTTGGCCGCCTGCGTGATCAGATCCGCCGCCTGAACAATGTGATCAAGGGCGACGAAAATGCGGTTTACTGTTCGAACTGCGGCACCCAGCTCACCCCCGAGATGGACTACTGCCCCGGCTGCGGAAAGCCCCAGCCCCGCCCCGCCACCGCAGAGACGACCGACACCGTCGCTGCGGATGAAGTGTAAAAACGCATTTTCGCCGCGAGATATTGCCCTCCATTTGAGAGAAAATCGAAGAATTTGCGAGATATCACTGCGCTAAATCAAAATATTCGAATTTTTTCAAAAAAAGTATTGACAAGCCTGCTTAGTTGTGTTATACTAAGCAGGCTGAAAATTTTACAACAATCTGTTTGTATGGAGGAAATTCGCAATGTCCACTTTTATGGCGAAAAAAGAAACCATTGAGCGCAAGTGGTACGTCATCGACGCAGCCGACAAGCCCCTCGGTAAGACCGCTGCTGCTGCTGCTACCATTCTCAGAGGCAAGCATCGCCCTGAGTTCACGCCTCACGTTGATTGCGGCGAGTTCGTAATCATCATCAACGCAAAGGATGCAGTTCTGACCGGCAAGAAGCTGATTCAGAAGTACTACCGTCGTCACTCCGGCTACATCGGCGGCCTGAAGGAAGTCCAGTACAAGACTCTGATGGCTACCCGTCCTGAGCTGGCTATGGAGCTTGCTGTTAAGGGTATGCTCCCGCACAACTCGATCGGCCGCACCTCGGCTACCCGCCTGAAGGTTTATGCAGGCGCCGAGCACAAGCAGCAGGCACAGCAGCCCGTGCCCTACGAAGCTTGAGAACAGGAAAGGATGGTATAACTGATGTACACTAGTGCAAAGCCTTATTTCTACGGCACCGGCAGAAGAAAGAAGTCGGTTGCTCGCGTCCGCATCGTTCCCGGTACCGGCGCGATCACCATTAACGGCAAGGATATCGACACCTACTTCGGTCTCGAGACCCTGAACCTCATCGTCAACCAGCCCTTCGGCGCTACCGGCACCACCGGCAAGTTTGACATCATCGCCACCGTTTGCGGCGGCGGTCTCTCCGGCCAGGCCGGCGCAATCCGCCACGGTCTTGCCCGCGCTCTCTGCCAGGCTGACGAGAACTATCGTCCCGCCCTCAAGGCAGCAGGCTTCTTGACCCGCGACCCTCGTATGAAGGAAAGAAAGAAGTACGGTCTCAAGGCCGCACGTCGCGCTTCCCAGTTCTCCAAGAGATAAGTTATTCCTTTCAAAAAGCCTTATTTCATTGGTTTTTTGGCGGATTCGCAGCAGATTTGTTGTGAATTTGTTGTGAATCATCTAAAAATGCCAGAAGGTTTCATACCTTCTGGCATTTTTGTTTAGGTTCTATTCCTCTTTTTTTCCCAAGTGCCTGAGTTCTTCAAGGTGTTCAACTATTTTTTTATTTGTTCCGGTTTCCCTTCCAACGGACTTGACCAATATTTGATATATCAAATCCAGCAATGCAATATCGTTGCTTGCTTTCATTAACTCTACAATTGCTTTGATGTAATCCTTTTTCATGCCGCTTTTTCCTCCGTGATTATTTTCATGAGATCGGGTAAACGCTGGATGATTTTATCTATCTGCTTTTCTGTCAACGAAAGTACATAGTCAAGCAGGGCTTTTTGATTCTGTCCCATGTCGTGCCTCCGTTTACGCTACCGTGAAACGGCGGCTTGCTGTCTGCTTCGTGAACTGTGCGTAAAGATCGCTATATTTCTTTTTGAAAGCGGTGCTGTCAAAACGGCTGCTGCTGATCGTCTTATATCTTACCTTGTAAACGTCAACGGTCATTTCTTCCACGCCTTCGGCATCCATCTGCTCTTTGATCGTGTCCTTGATTGCCTCGGCCTCTTTCTGCGCCTCTTCAATCAATGCTTCAAGCTCTTTCAGCTCACGGATTTTTGCGCTCATTTCATTTACAGACATTCTTTTTCCCTCTCTCGCCGTTCTGCCGTTACGTCAGCATATTTTTTGCGGTCGCCGGGGAATTTTCTTGTCTATTGCTAACCGTCTTTGGCGCTCACAAGTATATTGCCCCGGCTTTGCTGCGAGGCTTTCGACCTCGCCGCCGCTTTCAAGCATTTGCGCGGGCTGGGAATCTTCGTGACTATTGCGATTCTCCGCTCACAGGGATATTGCCCAGCCTTCCGCGAGGCTTTCGACCTCACCGCTCTCTTGCTCTGTGACTATATTATAGCACTAAAATCCAGTGCTGTCAATAGTCGAGATGCACGAATTTCAAGTGCAATTATTGTGCAATATTGCACTTGTTTTTGGTGCCGCTTTGTGATATAATGGTATCATAGAAGAGTGGGCAAAAAAATAAAAAAGCCCCAGGGAGGAGCAAAACATGGCAATTCAATACAAAATCAATGTGCTTTCCGCACTGAAAGCAGCCGGGTACAGTACCACACGAATCCGCGAGGAAAAATTGATTGGGCAATCGTATTTACAGCAAATTCGAAAAGGCGAGATTGTATCAACAGCCTGCCTTGATAAGCTGTGCGAACTTCTCAACTGCCAGCCCGGCGATATTCTGGAATATACCGAGGAGGCCACACCTAATGACTAACTACCCCGACAAATACACCTTAACCCATGAACAGAGCCGCTTTCTCGCCAAGAAACGCTGGGATGAGAACGTCTATTGCGGTATGCGCATGGAGAACCGAGCCGTCACCTTCCCGCAGACCAAAACCATTCTTGAGGGCGTGAACGTGCCGAACGTCCAACTTGACGATATCCAAGCCATTCTCAATATGCGCGACGCATGGCGGTACTTGCTGAGCACCATCGACGAGCCGATCACACTTGAATATGTCTGCAAGCTCAATGAGTTTATCGCGCGCAACGAGGCGCTTGTCTGGGGCAAACTGCGCACCGGGCGCGTCGGCATATCCGGCACCGACTACATCCCGCCTGTGCCCATCTACGATGCCGCAGAAGCAGAATTACAGGCCATCCTTGCCGCAGACACCAGCGCCACGGAAAAAGCCCTCACGGCCTTTGCATGGGGCGCGAGAGGGCAGCTGTTCTGGGACGGCAACAAGCGAACCAGCCTGACGCTGGCAAACAAGATTATGATCGAGGCAGGCGCGGGGATGCTGACCATCACCGACCGGCACATGGAGAGCTTCAACACCGCCCTACTGGACTTCTACAACACTGGCGAGGCCGAGGGGCTAATGTGCTTTATGTATGAAAATGCAGTACAGGGATTAGAGTTATAACAGCCAAAAAGAGGGAGCCAAATGCTCCCTCTCCTTACTTTATGCTCCCCTTGCTAATGTGAATTCTATGATTTCAGCCGTTTTGCGCTTGCTTGATTCTAACACATCCGCATATATGTTAGCCGTTGTGCTTATGGTTGAATGCCCCAAATGATCGGATACTATTTTGATGTCCACCCCTGAATTTAATAGCAAAGTGGCGTTACAATGTCGTAAAGAATGTAACGTCAGAAATTCAAACTCAGTCCCTTTGAGAAAGCGATGGAATGAGGTGTTCAGATTGCTACGGCTTTTGTAGTTTCCACGATCTGAGGTGAACACCATTTCCGGATGGGCAAAATCTGCCCCCAATGCAATTTGCAATTCCCATTGGTGTTTTCTGTGTTCTCTTAAAAGACTGGCCACCGTTGAGCTGATTGCGATCGTGCGCTTGCTGTTCTTTGTTTTCGGCGTGGTGAGTATATGCTTCCCTCCGACTTCTGACAGGGTGTGATTAACCATGATAAAATTGTTTTTGAAATCAATATCCTGCCATTGCAGCCCCAATGCCTCACCGGCACGCAAACCGGTATACAATAACAATTTCACGATGGTATTAAATACTGAATATCCATCAAAAAGGGGGAGAAATCGGGCAAGCTCTGATTCCGTCAAATATCTGCGCTTCTCTTCATCCGTCTCCTCTTTGCTTGGCAGAATCACCCCTGCACAAGGCGATTCCTTTATGTATCTTTGACTCGTGGCAAAGCTGAAAAGGCTTTGCATAATGATATACAACCTCTTCACGGTAGCGGGGGCAAGAGCCCTGCTATTTCCCTCTCGGTCAATATCAGCTTGTGTATTGAAAAAATCGGTCAGCATGGCTGTATTGATGTCTTTCAGTTTCTTATTCCCCAAGTACGGGAGAAATCGATAATCAATCATTTTGCGATAATTATAAATCGTGATTGGTTTCAGTTTGTTTGGAGCGTAGACTTTGAAATAATCCTCGACCAAATCATGGAAGCGCATATTCTCATTGAATGCAGACATTCCTTTGCATCTGTTCTTGAAATGTATGTATTCTTCTTTCGCTAGTTTGTCGGCTTTCCTTTCGGTCATCCCTTCCGGAGGGGTAAAGGTCGTTGTTTTGCGGATTTGCTTACCGTTCGAATCCATTCCCAAAGCCACCGTAAAAGTGTAGCTATTGCCGCGCTGGATTATGCCAGTATCCACTCTTCTTGATTTTGACATTATTCACATTCCTTTCTTGACTCTCAAAGGACAATCTGATATAATATCATTGCCACATGATTTCATCAGAGCTTTTCCTTTGATGTTTTGTGTTGTAAA
>JAFWBJ010000060.1 GCA_017507145.1 Clostridia bacterium
AAGATCCGGTTCTGCTGGCCGAGGAAATTTGCACAGCCCTGCGCCGCAATGCCGCGCGCCGCTCGGCGGCTGAGGCGGTGACGGCAGAGATGCCGGCTGTCTCCGAACCCGCGCAGGCAGAGCCCGAGGTACGTCAGGCGATGCCTCAGCCGGAGCCTGTGCAGGAGAACCCCCAGCCGGCACCTGTGTTCCAGCCGGCCTTCACGGTTTCTCCGGAGGTAGATGCCGCCCGCACGCGCGAGCTTGACATCGTCGCCCCCAGCCAGACCTTTGATTTGGTGGACATGCCCGATGACCGCGCCTTTGATGCGCGCCCCGCTGCCGACTACCGCGAATTTGGTCTGCCGGAAGATGCGGACGATGGCTATCCCGCTCCCACACCGCAGAAGGGGCGCGGCAAAAAGCGCCGCGCACAGCCGCTGGAGATTGACCGCATGCGGTCACATGCGGCAGAGTACAGCGACGAAAAGGCCGGTCCGCTGTTTTGGGTGATCTTCCTCCTGTCGCTCCCCTTCGCCGCTGTGATCGGGCTGGCGGTGCTGGCTCTGTTTGTTGTGGCCTTTGCCGCCCTGGCTGCGCTGATGGTTGCGGCCATCGCTGCCCTTGCGGTGGTTGCGGCGGTTGGTACGGCTTTTGTGCTGGTTGCGCTGGTTTATGGCATTGTGCAGGCGCTGTCGGTTCTGCCGGTGGGCCTGTATGAGATCGGTATCGGCATCACGGCGGGCGCCGCAGTGCTGTTCGTATCCATTCTCCTCTACAATTTTGCGATTCGCCTCCTGCCCTTTACCATGAAGCAGCTCGGCCGCTTCTTCGGCTGGACGCTGCGCAGTCTGAAAATGCTGTTTATCTATGTGAAAGGAGCGTGTGCAAAGCTGTGAGAGCAACTTCTGTCATTTTTCTGATTCTCTCGGTCATTCTCGCCATGATCGGTGTCATGACCTGCGCGATCGGTGCAAATCTGGCCGAAGAAGAGGGCATCGCGCTCTTTGACCAGGTTGCCGATGCCGAGAATAATCTCGTCTATACATACAACTACACCGGCGACGGCATCAAGAAGATCGCCATTGACGTGGGCACGGCCGAGGTGCATATCTACGGCGGCAGCGACAGCGCATACATTGAGATGATCAACTTCCCCAAGAGCGCCTACGATCTCTCTTCGTCCAACATGACCCTGTCGGTGGTGGATAACTCCAGTCTGCTCAAAATCTTATCGCTTGGCACCGACGGCCTGAATTTCCACGGCTTCCGCCACTACCTCAAGGCCTTTAACTTTGCCGATAAGCAGCGGGTCATTAACATTTATGTAACCGAGGACAGCGCCATCAAGCAGTTTGATTTGACGCTGGAGACGGGCAGCCTGTATATGCAGGACATCCGCCATACCTTCGATTTAACCGCAGAACTCAAAGAGGGCAATGTCCACCTGTCCAACCTTGCGACAAGCTCTGACCTGACCCTCAGGCTCGAGAGCGGCAGTCTGCAGACAGAGGCAATCTCCACCCGCAGCCTGGCCATCGAAGCGGGGCTGGCCGATCTTGAACTGAAGCAGACCTACTTCGCACGCGGCCTGAATATCCGGGTGGCCGAGGGCGATGTGGCATTCGACACACTGCAGAGCAATTTCAGCGGTTACATCACCGACCTGCAGGCACCGCAGGGGAATATCGATTTCTTCGGTATGCCCTGCGACAGTGCCTATACCGATGCGGACAACGACGATGAAGCCTACACCGTTTCCATCATGGCGCTAAAGGGCGATATTACCGTGACGCACACACCCTCACCCGACGAGGCTGGCGAGTAAAAACAGGGGGTGTCGCGCTTATTTGCGCGACACCCCGTCGATGTTTGATGGTTTTGGGCTTTTTAAGCCCAAAACCATCAAACATCGCTTCAAATTCCTTCGGAATTTCTGAAAACTCGGCTTTGTTGCCGCTTTTCAGTGGGGCTGCCGCTAACGCGACAGCCC
>JAFWBJ010000061.1 GCA_017507145.1 Clostridia bacterium
CCGCTGGCCATACTTGTCTACGTTAATATCTTATCATTTTCCCCTTTCCCATGCAATAAGCAAAGTATACAGAAAATCATTATTTTTAATTGCATTTTGACGAATAAGAAATCATTCTGCATTGTTTTAGATGCAGAATGATTGTTTTGCTTTCTTTTTGCATTTTATCTCTTGGCCGCTCGCCGGTCCTTCGGGGCTGCATTCGTCAGGCTGCACAAATTTTACCGTCGGCCCAGCTGCCAGAACGCGACAGCGCCCGCCGCCGCAACGTTCAGCGAGTCGACCCCGTGGGCCATGGGGATCTTCACCGTATAGTCGCAGTCGGCAATGGTGCCGTCGGCTAGGCCGTCGCCCTCGGTCCCGAGAATCACGGCAAGCTTCTTCTCAGCCGCAAGCGCTGCATCGTCGATGCTGACGGATTCGTCCCGCAGGGCCATGGCCGCGGTGCGGAAGCCGTGGCGGCGCAGCAGCGCCATCCCCTTTTCCGGCCAGTCCGTCAGCTCTTCCCCGATCCAGGCCCAGGGAATCTGAAAGACCGTCCCCATGCTGACGCGGATGCATCTGCGGTACAGGGGATCGGTGGAGGCCGGCGTCAGCAGGATGGCATCCATCCCCATCGCCGCGGCCGAACGGAAGATCGCCCCCAGGTTCGTGGGGTTCATGACATCCTCCAGCACCACCACGCGCTCGCTGTGCCGCAGCAGCTCCTCCGCCTCCGGCAGGGGCGGCCGCCGCATGGCGCAGAGCACCCCGCGCGTCAGCGGGAAGCCGGTCAGCTGCTTCAGGCAGTCCTCCTCCGCCACATAGACCGGGACTTCCCCGCAGCGCGCAAGGATCTCCTGTCCGCGCTCGCGGCCGTCCAGCATCTTCGGCAGCATCAGCAGCGACTCCGGCACGCAGCCGGCCTCCAGCGCCCGCTCGATGACATGGGGGCTCTCGGCGATGAAGAGGGAGTTTTCGATGCCGTGGCTGCTCCGCAGCTGGGCCTCGGTCAGACGGGCATAGATATCCAGCCGGGGATCGTGAAAATCGGTTATCTCAATCAAGCGGTCCATAATCGTCTCCGAATCTCTGATCTGACACCATCATATCACAAAGCCGTCCTCCGGGCAAGGCAGCAGCACGGGAACTTCGCACGCGTCGCTATGCTCCCGCGAAAGCATCCGCCCTAAAGGATAATGACCAAATGCGGACCTCTTTTTTGTGCACAATTGCCAGTTTGCCCGCATTATTTTGATTCAGAATTGACTTTCTTTTGGAGATTTACTATAATACTATAACAAGTGATAAGCTGTGAATTTTCAGGTCAACAGTTATCATTCCAATATTCTACAGGAAGGAGTATGATTATGAAAGCAATAAAAAAGATTCTGGGCCTTGTTCTTTTCGGCGGTGTCGTCTACGCGGTGAGCAAGCTGGTGCAGAGAGACGAAGTGGAGGAGAAGCTGTTTGCGCTTTTCGGCGAGGATCTTTATCTTGACATTCTGGACAAGCTCCGGCTGGTCGGCGACCTGCTGATGTGGCCGGTCGATTTTGTGAGAGCACTGCTTCCGTGAGTTCCGACCATCGGAAAGATGATTAAAAAGGAGGTTCTTTATGAATCCGAAATACGAAGCTCTGTTTACTCCGTTTAAAATCGGAGAGGTAGAAATCCCCAACCGCATCGTGCAGTGTTCCATGGGCGGCACCACCCTCTTCGGCTGGCTGGAGCCGTCCCACTTCGACCTCGAGGGTGCGGACTTCCTGCTCAAGCGCGCCAAGGACGGCGTCGGCCTGGTTCTCCCGGGCATGCAGGTCATTCGTGACACCATGGGCCGCAAGTGGCTCGATTCCAACCGACAGATGTACCGTGTGCTCAAGCCCTATATGGACGAGTATCACAAGACCGGCAGCAAGCTGTTCATACAGCTGGCCGGCGGCTTTGGCCGTTCGATGGCCGTCACCCCCTGGATGGCCGCGCTGGGCAGAAACGACCTGCTGAACAAGCTGGCCAGCCCCATTGTCGACGTCCAATACGCCTGCGCCTCAGCCTCGGCCACCCCGAACCGCTGGGCCGACAACCTGACCTCGCGTCCCTTCACCGTGGAAGAGATCCAGGAGATGGTCTGGCACTTCGGCGCCACTGCCAAAAAACTGCGTGAGGCCGGCATCGACGGCGTTGAGATCCACGCCGTTCACGAGGGCTACAACCTCGACCAGTTCGCCATCGCCAACATGAACTTCCGCACCGACCAGTACGGCGGCTCGCTTGAGAACCGCCTGCGCTTCGCCACCGAGATCGTGCAGTCCATCCACGAGCAGGCCGGCGACGATTTCCCCGTCTCCCTCCGCTATTCGGTCCGCTCCTGCACCAAGGGCTGGCGCAAGGGTGCCATGCCCTACGAAGAATTCGAAGAGTTCGGCCGTGACCTTACTGAGTCCGAAAAGGCCGTCAAGATCCTGCAGGATGCCGGCTATGCCTTCCTCAACTGCGACAACGGCACCTACGATGCCTGGTACTGGGCACATCCGCCTCAGTATATGCCCGACAACTGCAACCTCGAGGATGTTGAGCATATCCGCAAGTTCATCGACATCCCGGTCGCCTGCGCCGGCCGTATGGATCCGGTCAAGGCAGCGGAAGAGATTGCCGCCGGCCGTTTGGACGCCGTCGCCATCGCCCGCCAGAACCTGGTTGACGAGCACTGGGTCACCAAGATCAAGGAAGGCCGCGAGGATGAGATCCGTCCCTGCATCCGCTGCCACAACGGCTGCTTCAACTTCTCGAAGGCTGCCGGGACCGAGAACATGCAGTCTCTCGGCGACTCGCTGCACCTCGGCCGCTGCGCCCTGAACCCGCCCACCATGCAGCACAACCGCTATAAGATCGTTCCGACCAGACGGCCCAAGAAGGTCGCGGTCATCGGCGGCGGTGTCGGCGGCATGGAGTCGGCCCTTGTCCTGAACAAGCGCGGTCATGAGCCGGTCATCTTTGAGAAGGACAGCGAGCTCGGCGGTCTGTTCCTGACGGCCTCGGCCATGACCTTCAAAGAGAACGACAAAGACCTTCTCCGCTGGTACCGGGACGAGATCAAGCGCTACAACATTGAAGTGCGCTACAACACCGAGGTCAATGACCTCGGGACTCTCCGCCGCGGTTTTGACGAGATCGTCGTCTGCACCGGTTCCGTTCCCAGAACCATGCCGCAGATCAAGGGCTTTGAGAACACCATGAACTTCACCGATCTTCTGCGTGACCGCAGGATCGAGGACGACAAGCTGCAGACCGTCGTGTTCCTCGGCGGCGGCCAGTCCTCCTGCGAGGCGGCCTATGACATGGTCTACAACTTCAAGAAGCATCCCATCATCGTTGAGTACGGCAACGACCTTGTCGCGGCACAGGCCACCTGCCTTGCCAACACCTCGTTCCTGCGTGACGCGATGGAGTATCACAAGGTTCCGGTCTATCTGCACAGCACCGTCACCGAGATCGGCGACGGCTACTGCATCATCAAGACGCCGGACGGCGAATTCAGACAGGATTGCGATGCGGTTGTCAACGGCATCGGCTTTGTCCCGGCGCCTGTCGGCGACAAGGGGCCTCATATCCACCGCGTCGGCGACTGTGTTGCCATCGGCAACCTGCGCACCGTCATCTGGCGCGCCTGGGACGTCTGCATGCGCATCTGACGCATCCGATCTGCAGATTGATTGCTTACCGCCCCGGCTCATCCGAACCGGGGCCGGTTTTTTCCGTCCCCTGAGAAGACAGCAGCATGAAAAAGAAACGGGAGGAAAGAAACCGTGCATAAGAAAATCCTGGCATGGCTGCTGTGCTTGGCGCTGCTGTCCGCGCCGGGCGGAACCTGCTTCGCCGACGGCTGCTGCGGCAGGTGCAC
>JAFWBJ010000007.1 GCA_017507145.1 Clostridia bacterium
GAAGAACGATTAAATCCATGCTTTCATCGCATTTGTCAAGCAAAGCCAAAAGACCTTCAAAGCACTGTTTTATATCCTTCTCTTCGAAGGAATATTTGGGTTGAATTACACAAACTTTCATTATTGATTCTCCTCTCGATATGTTATACCGTACTGCTGTAAAAAGAACTTTCGATCTTTGCTCAAAACTCACATTTGTCTCAAGGCAAAATCGGGGTATTTTTTGATTTTGAACACCGATTTTTTTTAAAACCACTCAAAAAGGCTGTAAAATGCCCATTTTAGGGTCAAAATCGCTTATTTTCGTGACAGACAAACGACGGACTCGACATGCCCCGTCCGAGGGAACATATCCACCGGGGTGACGGGACCGATTGAATAGCCAAGTTCCTTGAGCTGGGCTGCATCGCGGGCAAGGGTTGCCGGGTCGCAGGAGACATAGACAATGCGCGGAATATCAAGCGATGCGAGATAATTCAGCAGTTCAGGCGTGCTCCCTTTGCGCGGCGGGTCAAGGATGACCACGTCGGGATGGAAATCCGGCCGCTCGGCGAAAACGGGGGCGAGCAGACGTTCTGCGGCCGATGCGTCGCCGCAGAAGAAGGAGGCATTGGAAATCCCGTTGCGTTCTGCATTCTCACGCGCGCAAATGACCGCATCCTCAACAATTTCGATGCCGACCACTTCCTTTGCGTCCTTGGCCATCGAGAGGCCGATTGTGCCAATTCCGCAGTAGAGGTCGAGCAGGGTTTCCTCGCCGGTCAGAGCGGCCTTCTCGCGCGCCAGGCCGTAAAGCAGCTCTGCGCCGTCATGATTGACCTGATAAAACGCGGCCGGGTGGATGGAAAACAGCAAGCCGCATAGGACATCGGACATCGTTCCGCTTCCCCAGAGTGTCGTGTAGCGCTCACCAAGAATCAGATTCGTTTGCACGGTCTGATGGTTGAGCAAAATACCCACCACAGCCGGGAACTGCCGGCAGAGGCGGGAGACAAGCTCATCCGCAAACGGCAATTTCTCCCCGTTGATGACCAGGCAGACGAGGATTTCCCCGGTTCCCTCCCCCAGGCGCAGATACAAATGCCGCAGAAGCCCGGTGCCGCTCGTTTCGTCGTAAGCCGGGATCGATTTTTCTCGGGCGAAATCGCGCACCGCACGGGCGATTTCACGGAAGACCGGCGGCTGAAGCAAGCATCCGTCCGCCGGAAGCAGATGGTGGGAATGTGCCGCATAAAACCCGATTTCTACGCCGTTCGGACCGTCAGCAAACGGATACTGCGCCTTGTTGCGATAGCCGTGCACCGCACCGGTGGCTTGCGTAGGCAGAACCTCGACCTCGGGCAGCCCCGCGCGGCGGAAGGCATGGACAACATCGTTACGCTTCAACTCAAGCTCGTGAGCGTAGTCCAGCGCGCGATACGCGCAGCCGCCGCAGGCGAGCGGAACGCTGCAGGGGTCATCGATTCGGTGGTCAGAAGGCCGGTGAAGTGTCTCGATTCGTCCGACACAATAATCCCGCGTGTTTTTGATAATTCGCACCGTCAGCTCGTCGCCGGTGACTGCACCGCGCACGAAAACGACCTTACCGTCGATCTCGCCTACGCCATTGCCCAGGTGATTGACCGCGCGGATCGTGACAGGATAGCAGGCATTTTTTTTCAAATCTGTTTGGTTACGCATAAAATCCTCGCAGAATAACAGTTGTATGAATGGCTCAAGTATAACACAGCCCAAGAATAAAATCAAGTTTTTCGGAAAAAGTATGCCGGATTTTCTTGTCATTTCTGCAATTTTGTGATATACTATATTATCAATACCTATTTGCAGGTAATTTCCACACATAGAGGATGTAATGATGAAATATCTTGTTGTAATTCCGGACGGCATGGCGGATGAAAAAATTGAAGCACTCGGCAATCGCACGCCGATGGAGGCAGCCAACAAGCCCTTTATGGACGAGCTGGCACGTACGGCTGATGTCGGCACGGTCTCGAATGTACCCATGGATATGGTCCCCGAGAGCGACACCGCAAATTTAGCAATTCTTTCCTATGACCCCAAGATCTACTCCAAGGGACGTTCCCCACTTGAGGCGGTCAGCATGGGGCTGGAGATGGCGCCCGAGGATACCGCCTACCGTACCAATGTCGTCACGCTGTCCGAGGATGGCGACTACGCGGACAAGATCATGCTTGATCACAGCGCGGATGAGATCACTACGGCCGAAGCGCATGAGTTGATTCTGGCGCTGGACAAGGCATTCGGCAGCGACATTCGCCGCTTCCACACCGGTGTCAGTTACCGGCACTGCATGCTGATCCGCGGCGGGAATGACCACTATAATTTCATGCGCCCGCATGACATCATCGGCCGCCGTATCGGCGATTATCTCCCCCGCCCCGAGGACGGCGGCGCGGAATTCTTAGAGATGATGCGCGAATCCTTTGCTGTACTTAACCACCATCCCGTCAATGAAGCACGCCGTGCACGCGGCCTTAAGCCCGCCAACTCTGCGTGGTTCTGGAGCCCCGGCCGCAAGCCGCAGCTGCCCAATTTCGCAGAAAAATGGGGGCTGCGCGGCACGGTTATCTCGGCTGTTGACCTCATCAAGGGCATCGGCTTGTGCGCCGGCATGGAATCAATTGATGTAGAGGGCGCAACCGGCAATATCCACACCAACTATGCCGGAAAAGCTGCAGCCGCCATCGATGCGTTTGCCCGCGGCCAGGAATATGTTTATATTCACGTCGAAGCCCCCGATGAGTGCGGACACCGCGCCGAGATTGAGAACAAGGTCCGCTCGATTGAGCTGATTGACCGCGAGATCGTCGGCCCTGTCGTCGCCGCCCTGCGCAAGAGCGGTGAGCCTTTCCGCGTGATGATCCTCCCCGATCATCCTACCCCCATTCGTATCCGTACGCATGCTATTGATCCCGTTCCATATCTCATCTATGACAGCGAAATCCCGCATACCGGCGTCGACACCTTCACCGAAGCCACTGCCGCCGCCTGCGGCCACTACAACCCTAACGGCTGCACGCTGATGGACAGCCTTGTCCGTGCGTAAGAAAGGAAACTGATATGCTCAACGAAAAACCGCACGCCTCTGCTGCGCCTGCGCCGCAGAAAAAGAAACAAAGTCTGATCTCCGCTGCCTTCGATTATCTGGAGATCTTTGTGTACTCTGCGGTAATCATCATTCTGCTCTTCACCTTTTTCACCCGGCTGACCAGCGTTGTCGGGCCCTCGATGCAGGACACTCTCTTCGAAAATGAAAAGCTTCTCATCACCGATATCGGCTACAAACCGAAGCATGGAGATATTATCGTATATCACGAGCTCGGCTACTATAACGAACCGATCGTCAAGCGCGTGATCGCCACCGAAGGTCAGGTTGTGGACATTGATTTTTCGACCTGGACACTGACGGTAGACGGCGAAGTCATCGAAGAAGACTACCGCAAGGTTGACAACGGCTACCTGGTCACTTCTGATCATAATTTCCCGGTCACCGTCCCTGAGAACTGCATTTTTGTTCTGGGCGACAACCGCAATCATTCCTCCGACAGCCGTGACAGCAAAATGGGCCAGAACGGCTTCATCGATACACGGCAGATTCTGGGCAAGGTAATTATCCGTCTCTTCCCCTTTGACCGCTTCGGCCCGGTTCGCTGACTAAACAAACAGGAGTTAACATGCCTTCCCAAATTATCCAGTGGTTTCCCGGCCACATGGCCAAAACCAGACGTCTGATTACCGAAAACCTCGCCAGTGTCGATCTTGTGATCGAGCTGCTCGACGCACGGATTCCGCACAGTTCACGCAATCCGGAGATTTCCCGCCTTTGCGCCGGAAAGCCCACCGTCACCCTCCTCAACAAGGCTTCCCTTGCCGATCCCGCCGCGTCTGCACGCTGGGCCGCCCAGCTGCAGGGGGAGAATTGCCGTGCAATTCTCTGCGACTGCGTCACCGGCGAGGGATTCAACCACATCATGCCTGCGGTCCGCGAGCTGCTGGCAGAAAAGCTGCAGCGGTGGGCGGATAAAGGCATGCACGGCCGCCGTCTCAAAGCGATGGTTGTCGGCATCCCCAATGTTGGAAAGTCTTCTCTGATCAATAAGCTTGCCGGGCACAGCCGCGCAAAGGTCGAGAATCGGCCGGGCGTCACCCGCGACAAGCAATGGGTCTCCACCTCGATCGGGCTGGATCTGCTCGATATGCCCGGTGTGCTCTGGCCCAAATTCGATGATCAGCTCATCGGCGAGAATCTGGCACTCACCGGCGCGATCAAGGACGATATCCTTGATGTAGAAACGCTGGGCGTTCTGCTCTGCGGCCGCCTGCGCCGACTCTATCCAGCACTACTCACTGCGCGCTATAAGCTCAAGCCCGAGGACCTCGACCCGTCTGTGGACGATCCGTCCCTTTTCCTTGCCATCGGTCGTCGGCGCGGCTGCTTTATCTCGGGCGGCGAAATTGATACCGAACGCACGGCCAATATGCTGCTGGACGAATTCCGCGCCGCAAAAATTGGCCGGATCACCCTTGACCAGATTCCCACAGCGAGGACATAATGATGCTCGACAACAATTATCTTCTCCCCCTCCGCGCACAGGGATATGCCGCGATCTGCGGCGTAGACGAGGCGGGCCGAGGTCCGCTGTGCGGTCCGGTTGTGGCGGCTGCGGTGATTCTGCCCGACGGATGGTGTCCGGATGGGCTGAACGATTCGAAGAAGCTTTCCGAAAAGAAGCGGGAAATGCTCTTTGACGAGATCATCTCCGGTGCCGTTGCTTACGGCATCGCCGAAGCCAGCGTGGCCGAGATCGATGCCATGAATATTCTCGAGGCTTCCCTGCTCGCCATGCGGCGCGCCATTGAGCAGCTTTCTCCCGCTGCGGATTACGCACTGATCGACGGCAATATTTGCCGCGGCTTCTCTCTGCCCGCGCAGGCCGTGATCGGCGGCGATGCCAAGGTCGCAGAAATCGCGGCCGCCTCCATTCTGGCCAAGGTTACCCGAGACCGCATGTGCATCGACCTTGATGCGGCGTATCCCGAATACGGCATCGCCAAGCATAAGGGGTACGGGACCAAAGCCCATATGGAAGCCCTGCGCAAATACGGCCCCACCCCCATCCATCGCCGGCAGTTTATCCGTTTTCTTGACCGCGAGGCGCAAACATGAACACGCGTGAAATTGGCGCACTCGGCGAAAAGCTGGCCGCTGACTATCTCCGCAAGCAGGGATATACCATCCTTTCGCAGAACTTTTACGCTTCTCACAATGAAATTGATATTATTGCCCGCAATGCGCAATATATTTGTTTTGTTGAGGTCAAAACCAGACGCGTCTCGGAAGCACAGCGCTATGGCAGACCGGCATCTGCTGTTGGATACGCCAAGCAAAGGCGCCTAATCGCGGCGGCGGAGCAATACCTGCACCGCCATCCCGGTTCCGGTCAACCCCGGCTGGATGTCATTGAGATCTATCTGCCCGACGATGTCCCGGCCCCACAAGCGGCCGAACGGATCGTCCACATGCCCGGTGCCTTCCGACGGTCATAATTTTATCAAAAAAAGAGGGGCTATCACCATGAATTTGTTCGATCTGCACTGCGATACCGCGCTCAGAATGTACACGGCAGGGCAGGCATTGGGCAGCGGAAGCTGTCATGTTTCGCTCGACCGTGCGGCCGGTTATGGCCATTACGCACAGGTTATGGCGGTCTTTTCGCCAAGCAAGCTTGACGACGAAGCGGCTTACCGTCAGTTCCACCACGTCGCAGACAATCTGCTGCGCGAGGCTGATGCCGAGCGCGCGCGTGCAATGCTTTGCCGTACGTCGGACGATCTGCACACCGCTTGGGATGCGGGGCGCGCCGCACTTTTTCTCGCGGTGGAAGATGCGCGCCTGCTCAGCGGTCGGCTGGACCGGCTTGACGTCCTTGCCGCACGGGGCGTGAAGTTTCTCACCCTGAACTGGAGCGGCACCACCTGCATCGGCGGTGCACACAATACATCAGACGGCTTGATGCCGTTCGGCCGCGAGGTTGTCATGCGCTGCTTTGCGCTCGGCATCGTTCCTGACCTTTCCCATGCTTCCGATGCGGTGACCGACGAGGTCATCGGGATGGCGCGTGCCGCCGGCAAGCCGGTCATTGCCACCCACTCCAATGCCCGCTCTGTGCGTGACCACAAGCGGAATCTGACCGATGCACAGTTCTGCGCGATCCGCGACCTTGGCGGCATCGTTGGCATCAGCCTTTGCCGTGAGCACCTTTCGGCAGACGGCGAGGTGTGCGATGCTGCAGCCGTTATCCGCCACATTGAGCATTATCTTTCGCTCGGCGGCGAGAAGACCGTCTGCTTTGGCTGCGATCTTGACGGTACTGATCTGCCCGACGGATTTGCCGGCATCGGAGACCTGCACAAAATTGCCGATGGTCTGGCAGAGCGCGGTCACAGCGATGACTTGATTGCGGATATTTGCTTTGGCAATGCCGTTCGATTTGTCGAAAAAAATTGCTAAGTACATCTGTTCTTCCTGCACGGATATGCAAAAAACGAATAATATTAATATAAAAGAGGTATCTCATGAAATTCCACAGCACACGCGACA
>JAFWBJ010000062.1 GCA_017507145.1 Clostridia bacterium
CATCCAGATCCTCTGCCGCCGCCAGAAGAACAATCCTTGCCTGATTGGCGAGCCGGGCGTGGGCAAGACCGCCATTGCCGAGGCGCTTGCTCAGCGCATTGCCTTTGGCAGCGTGCCCTACCGCCTGCGCGGATGCCAGGTCTACCTGGTTGATCTGACGGCACTGGTTGCCGGCACGCAGTTCCGCGGACAGTTTGAGTCGCGCATCCTTGGCCTTTTGGGCGAGGTCCGTGAGGCCGGCAATATTATCCTTGTCATCGATGAGGTGCACAACATCGTCGGTGCAGGTGATGCCGAGGGCAGCATGAATGCCGCCAATATTCTCAAGCCCGCACTCTCGCGCGGCGAGGTGCAGGTCATCGGTGCCACCACCCTCAACGAATACCGCAAGCATATCGAGAAGGACAGCGCACTTGAGCGCCGCTTCCAGCCGGTCATGGTTAACGAACCGTCGGTGGACGAGAGCGTGGAGATGCTGGACGGCATCAAGCATTATTACGAGGAATTCCACAATATCCGTATCCCCGAGGACATTTTGCGCCGGGCCGTTGCGCTGGCTGAGCGCTATATCACCGATCGCTATCTGCCCGATAAGGCCATCGACCTCATCGACGAGGCCGCCGCGCATCTCTCCATCAACTCGGCCGTGCTCAGCGAGAGCCGGATGCTGCGCGATCAGTTGCTTGCCCTTAAGGCCGAGCGTGAAGCGCTGGAAGCGGCCGAGGGCGGGGAAGAGGCCGACATCAACGCCCGCTATGAGAAGATTGCCAACATCCGTACCGATGAGCTCAAAGCGGCCGAGCAGCTCAAAGCGCTCGAGGCCGAAGCCGAGTCAATCTGCCTCACGGCCGAGGAACTGGCTGACGTCATCGAGATCTGGACCGGTGTGCCCGCTACCAGCATCACCGAAAACGAGTTTGCCCGTATTGATCAGCTGGGCGACCGTCTGCGTGCCCGCATCGTGGGACAGGACCGTGCGGTCGATGCCGTGGTGCGCGCCATCAAGCGCAATCGTGCCGGCATCTCGTATAAGCGCAAGCCCGTTTCCTTCATTTTTGCCGGCCCCACCGGCGTCGGCAAGACCGAGCTGGTCAAAACGCTGGCCAACGACCTCTTCCACTCCCCCGAGACCCTCATTCGCCTGGATATGAGCGAATTTATGGAGAAGCACTCGGTCTCGCGCATCATCGGCGCGCCTCCCGGCTACGTCGGATTCGACGAGGCCGGTCAGCTGACCGAGAAGATCCGCCGCAGACCCTACTCGGTTGTGCTCTTCGATGAGATCGAGAAAGCCCACCCCGATGTGCTCAATGTGCTGCTGCAGATCCTCGACGACGGACGCATCACCGACGCGCAGGGCAAGACGGTGAACTTCGAGAATACCATCCTGGTGATGACCACCAATGCCGGCTCCGACCGCTCCTCTGCCATGGCCGGCTTCGGCAGCAGCGAAAACACCGCCGCTGCCCAGACCGAGAAGGCCCTTTCGTCCTTCCTGCGGCCTGAATTCCTCAACCGCGTGGATGAGATCATCACCTTCCGCGCCCTGGAAGAGACCGATTTTGTCCGGATCGCGCAGATCATGCTGGACGAGCTGCGCACGGCACTGGCCGAGAAGCATATTACCTTCTCCGCCACCGATGCCGCCGCCGAATATATCGCCCATGCCGCTTACTCGCGCAAATTCGGTGCCCGCAACGTGCGGCGCTATATTCAGACCCACGTCGAGGATCAGCTGGCTGAGCTGATTATCGCCGACTACTCACGCAAGATCACTGCCGCGGCGCTTGATGTGGCCGACGGTGAGCTGCGCGTAAGCTGTATCTGATCATGCTGGAAAAATGGTACGCCAAACCGATCGATGCGATCGAGGACATGCTGGGAACACGCGCTGCATCGGGGCTGACCCCCAAGGCGGCGCGTATCCGCCGGCGCGAGGATGGCGACAACCTTGTTTTTGCCCTGCCGCACACCCCGTCCTTGACCTGTGCAGCGTATGTTCTCTCGGACGTGTCGATGCTGCTTTTGGTGCTGACAACCGTTCTCGCCGCCATCTGGGGGGAGGAGCACGCGGGCGGGCTGATTCTCGGTCTGCTGGCCCTGCACTGCGCCGCCGCGATCTTCACTTACATCAAGTCACGCCGCATCTTTGAGTCGACCGCTGTCTGCGCGATGCCCCGCGTACGGGTGCTGCGCGGCGGGCAGGTTCATGCCATCGATGCGCGGCTGGTGGTGCGGGGAGACGTCATCCTGCTCGGTGCGGGAGATGTGATTTCCTGCGATGCCAGACTCGTGTGGGTGGAAGGGCTGGAGGTGCTGGAATACAGCGGGAAGATCAACGGCAAGCCCCAGCGCGGACGGGTGACCAAGGACGCAGGGCGCGTCTTTGACGAGCGTGTCGCCGCGCCGGTCAGCGAGCAGACCAATATGGTCTTCGCCGGCTCCGTCGTGCTGGCGGGGGAGGGAAGAGCCATCGTGGTGGAGACGGGGGAGAGCACCTTCTTCGTTGCAACTGAAGGCCAGATCCCGCTCATCCCCACCCGCGACCGCCTGCCTGAGCTTGAAGCCATCAAGACCCACTGCGGGCGGATGTCGCTCTGCATGCTGGTCATGATTCTTCCTCTCACACTGCTGGGCATGCTGATTCCCGAGAGCGGAAGCCTGCTCGATCATTTTCTGCTTGCCCTTGCGCTGGCTGTCTCCTCCATGAGCGAGCTGACTGCCGCCATCGGATACATCATCGTCGGCGCCGGCATCCTGCACGCGGCCAAAAACGATGAGGACGGCGGGGAAAACACCGCGATCCTGCCTTATCTAGCCGATCTGCCGGCCATTGCCCGCATGGATACCCTCGTTTTGCTTGATGATACCGCACTTACCGTCGGCCGGCCGGCAGTCACGGCCGCCTTCTGCGGAACATCGGCGGTTTCCCCGAACGAAAACGACCGCAATCTGCGCGAACTGTACGCCTGCGCTCTGCTTACCGCCGGTATGCCCGAGAGCGGAGGTCTGTCATCCGGCCGCACGCCGGATCCCGAAAAAACCGCACTTGTCTCGGCCGCTGAGGCCTGCGGTGTGCACAGCGCGGACCTGCGCGCACGGATGCGCGTCATCGATTATGCGCCCGCTGATTCGGCAAATCCCTTCCATACTATATTATACGAAGAACAGCGCGCGCTCTATGCCGTCTGTTCCGGGGATGCGGCCGCCCTTCTTGCGCGGTGCACCCGCACCCTCGACCCCGCGAGTGTGGGCGGTACGGCGACGCTGCGCCGTGACCGCGCGGCCGCCCTGCTTGCTGCCTGCACGGCCGAAACGGCGGCAGGCGGATATGCCGTTGCCTATGCCCGCCGAAGCAGCCCCTACAATACCCTCCAACGCCTCTCTGTCCTGCAGGAAGAGCTGACCCTTATCGGCGTTCTGGTTTTCCGCGACCCGCTGGGGCAGGGCGTCGCCGAGGAGATCGGAGCGCTGGCCGATGCAGGCGTGCGCACCCTGCTGATGGCCGATCGCCCGTCGGGCGGCGGCAGTATCGAGGCCCTTGCGTGTGCCGCCGGTATTCTCCGCGCCGGAACCGTCTGCCGTGCAGGTGAAGAGATTTCTACCCATGCCGAGCTCTGCATCGGTTACAGTGCCGCTGCCCGGCGGGCACATCTTTCGGCCCTGCGGGAGAGCGGCGCGGTGACGGTTGGCCTGGGCACACGGGTCGGTGACCTGCCGCTGATGCAGGCCTGCTCGGTTTCTGCCACCTGCACGCCGGTAACATACGGCGCCGGCCGTGAGAATCGTGTGCTGACCTCGCTCGATCCTGCCGCCGGCGAGCACTACGGCAGTGAACTGCTCAAGAAAAACGCCGGACTTTTGGTGCGTCGTCCCGGCTGCTCGGGCGGTGGGATCGCCGGAATCGCATCGGCTCGCCTTGCCGCGCGCCGCATACTGTGCAATCTCGCCTCGGCCATGCGATGCCTGCTTTCTGCGCAGGTCATGCGTATGCTGGCCGTGATTCTGCTGCTCGCCTTGAAAATGCCCGTTTTTACTCCGCAGCAGCTGCTGTTCGGCGGCCTGATCCTCGACTTCGGCGCGATCCTTGTCTGCGCATTTGACCGCGGCGGAGATGATCTGCCGCCCGAGGATTTCTTCCGCAAGCCTTGGCGCGCCTGTCTGCCCCAGCTGACTGTCGGTGCGGTCTGCGGCATTTGCCTCGCCCTGCTGCCGCTGATTCTGCAGCGCGCGGGTGTGCTTGCCGACCACACGCAGGCATCGGGCTTCGTGTTCGTTTCGATGCTGCTGGCACAGCTGGTTCTGCTATTTGTCTGCCGCCGGCCGGGCGGTGTGCGCTTCTCGCGCATCGCACTGCTGTGGCCGATCGCCGTGCTGGCCTTCCTTGCCCTCTGCTTCCTTTGGCCTGTGCTCGGCGCGGCATTCGGTGTCTGCGCCCTTTCATCTGCCGCTTACCCCTGCCTGTTGATCGCTCCTCTGCTCGCCTTCTTTGGCGGGGAGGTGCTTGCCGCTGTCGCCGCAATGCGCGCAGCGCGGGATGAGGAGGATGCCGATGGCACACCTTGAGCACCCCATCCCGCCCCTCTGGCGGCCGGATTCGCGCATTTTGATCCTCGGCTCCTTTCCTTCGCCGAAATCGCGGGAGCAGGCCTTCTTCTACGGTCATCCGCAGAACCGCTTCTGGCGAGTGCTGGCTGCCGTCTGGGAGACCGATGTTCCTCGGACGGTGGAGGAGAAAACCGCCTTTCTCTGCGACCGGCATCTCGCACTCTGGGACGTGATCGCATCCTGCGAGATCGAAGGTGCATCGGATGCCAGCGTGCGGGACGCTGTGCCGAATGACCTTGCCCCCATCCTGCGTGGCGCACCAATTTCCGCCATCTGCACGACCGGCGGCACGGCGCATCGGCTCTATACCCGCCTGATCGCACCCATCACCGGCCGCCCGGCTATCGCGCTCCCCTCGACCAGCCCTGCCAATGCACGGATGTCGCTTGATGCATTGGTCGATGCTTACCGTATCCCGCGCACCCTGTAAGGGAAGGGCATGAAATCCCCGCTCTTTGCATATGCATGAAGCAAAGGAGGGAAGACTATGGCAAAATGCAGCTATACAGCCCTGCGCGAAAAAGAGGTCATCAACCTCTGTGACGGCCGCCGTCTCGGCTTCATCTGCGATATGGAGTTTTCACTGGAGGATGGACGGATCTGCGCCATTGTCGTGCCGGGGGAAGGGACTTTCTTCGGCTTCGGCCGCTGTGAGGTCATCGTGATCCCGTGGGAGAATATCGAGACGATCGGTGCGGATGCAATCCTGGTGCGGGTGGAGAATCACGCCGGCTGTCCCCCGTGCGGCGACGAGAAGAAACCGCGTAAGCCGAATTGGTTTCGGTAAAATGTAAAAAAACTGTGAACACAAGCCGGATGCTATTGCAAAGTACATCCGGTTGTGCTATACTATCTGTAATTGCGGAAAAAACGGCAATTTTGCCCTTTTCTGCAAGAAAATCAATACACACACAGCGCCATACAGCAGCCTCGGTGCCCGCCAAGTCAGGGTTTGAGCTGCCGCGCAGCTGTGGTGGAATTAACCGAAGGAGGACATGAAACATGTCGATTATCTCGATCAAGCAGCTGCTTGAAGCAGGCGTCCATTTCGGACACCACACCAGAAGATGGAACCCGAAGATGGCTGAGTACATCTTCACCGAGCGCAATGGTATCTATATCATTGACCTCCAGAAGACCGTTAAGAAGTTTGATGAGGCCTACAACTTCGTCCGCGACCTCTCTGCACAGGGCGGTACCCTGCTGTTCGTCGGTACCAAGAAGCAGGCTGCCGATGCCATCAAGGAAGAGGCTACCCGCTGCGGTATGTACTACGTCAACGTTCGTTGGCCCGGCGGTATGATGACCAACTTCAAGACCATCAAGCGCTCCATCAACCGTCTCAACAACCTCACCAAGATGCAGGAGGACGGCACCTTCGATATGCTGCCCAAGAAGGAAGTTGCCGCTAAGCAGAAGGAAATCTTCGACCTCGAGAAGAACCTCGGCGGTATCCGCACCATGGATACTCTGCCTTCCGCTATCTTCATCGTTGACCCCCGCAAGGAGAAGAACGCTGTTGCCGAGGCAAAGAAGCTGGGTATCCCGGTTATCGCTATCG
>JAFWBJ010000063.1 GCA_017507145.1 Clostridia bacterium
ACCATGTATAAGCGCGCCGGCCGCAAGATGGGCAGTGAGGGCTCGATTACGATGATTCCCATCCTCACCATGCCCGAGGACGACAAAACGCACCCCATCCCCGACCTGACCGGATACATCACCGAGGGACAGATCATCCTCTCGCGTGAGATGTACCGCAAGGGCTATATGCCGCCGGTTGATGTCCTGCCCTCGCTGTCCCGTCTGAAGGACAAGGGCATCGGGGCGGGGAAGACCCGCGAGGACCATGCCGGCACGATGAACCAGCTCTTCTCAAGCTATGCCCGCGGCCGCGAGGCCAAGGAGCTGATGGTTGTTCTGGGCGAGGCGGCACTGTCGCCGATGGACCGGCTCTATGCGCGGTTTGCCGACGCCTTTGAGGCCGAGTATATCAACCAGGGCTTCTATGAGAACCGCACGATTGAGGAGACGCTTGACCTCGGCTGGCGCCTGCTGTCGCTCTTGCCCAAGAGCGAGATGAAGCGCATCAAGCCCGAGCTGATCGAAAAATACTGGCCGAAGGACTGAGAGGTGACTGCACATGGCGGAGATCCGGGTAAACCCCACCCGCATGGAGCTCAAGAAGCTCAAAACCCGCTACGCGACTGCCCGCCGCGGCCATAAGCTGCTCAAGGATAAACGCGATGAGCTGATGAAGCAGTTCCTTGAGGTTGTCCGCGAGGATAAAGCCCTGCGCGAGAAGATCGAGGAAGGACTGGCCGGCGCGTACGGCAGTTTCTCGGTTGCGGCCGCGGTCAGCAGCCCCGCTGCGCTGGAGGAGGCGATGATCCTCCCCCGCCGCACGGGAAATCTCAGCGTGGGCTATCGCAATATGATGAGCGTGACCGTCCCCACCTTCAGCATGGAGCTGATCGGTGAGGGGGGCGGCTGCAGCTACGGATTTGCCTTTACGTCGGGCGAGCTGGACAGTGCTCTGCGCATCTTTGGCGATATGGCTGAGGATCTGGTACGGCTGGCTGAGTTGGAAAAAACGGCCCAGCTGTTGGCCGAGGAGATCGAGCGCACCCGCCGTCGGGTCAATGCGCTGGAATATATCATGATGCCTCAGCTGCAGACGGGGATCAAGTCGATCACCATGAAGCTGGACGAAAATGAACGCGGCAATCTGACCCGCCTGATGAAGGTCAAGGATATGATGCTGGCCGCGCAGCGCAGCGCGAAATCAAGCGAGGACGAAATCGAAACCGAATAAGCTTACCGCAGAATCCACTCGGCGCAGATGTGCCGGGGAGATTCTGCGGTTTGTTTGTCGCGGGGATGGCGGCGTTCAGCCAATGTGCAGAAATGCGAAAGCGGGCGGGAAATAACCAAAAATGAGCAGGAATATGCAGAACGCGCCTTGACAAGCGAAGGTTTCTGCGGTATAATATACCATGACAGAAATTCGGCACAGCCAGATTGTGCCGGATAAATTTTAGGAGGATATACATGGAACAGGCAAAACTCAATGCCCTGAAGCAGACTGCGGCGAACGTTCGTCTCGGTGTGCTTGAGGCGGTCCACAGCGCAAGCTCGGGTCATCCCGGCGGTTCGCTCTCGATCACCGATATTCTGACCTATCTCTATTTCGAAGAGATGAACATCGATCCCAAGGATCCCCAGAAGGCCGACCGCGACCGTCTGGTGCTCTCTAAGGGGCACACCGCACCCGCACTCTACTCGGTTCTTGCACAGCGCGGCTATTTCGATCCCGCTGAGCTCAAGACCCTTCGTCAGCTCGACAGCTTCCTGCAGGGCCACCCCGACATGAAGCACACCCCCGGTATTGATATGACCACCGGTTCGTTGGGCCTTGGCATCTCCGCTGCTTGCGGCATGGCACTCGCTGCTAAGATCGACAACAAGGACTACCGTACTTACGCCATCGTCGGTGACGGCGAGAGCCAGGAAGGCCAGGTTTGGGAGGCTGCGATGTTTGCCGCTCACTACAAGCTGGATAACCTGGTTATGGTCATCGACTGGAACGGCCTGCAGATCGACGGCCGCATCACCGATGTCATGAACCCCACTCCCCACGATAAGAAGCTCGAGGCGTTCGGCTGGAATGTCATTTCCATCGACGGCCACGATTTCGAGCAGATCGCCGCTGCTTTCGAGGCAGCTAAGGCATGCAAGGGTAAGCCCACCGCCATCATCGCCACCACCATCAAGGGTAAGGGCGTCTCCTTCATGGAGGATCAGGCTTCCTGGCATGGCTCAGCCCCCAACGCCGAGCAGTACGCACAGGCTGTTGCCGAGATCAAGGCAGCAATGGCCGACTAATCACGAAAGGAAGGTATTTTATAATGGCTGAAAAGATTGCAACCAGAGAGGCCTATGGCAACGCGCTGGCAGAGTTCGGCGACAAATATCCGAATTTTGTGGTGCTCGACGCTGACCTCGCCGCCGCTACCAAGACCGGCGTTTTCAAGAAAAAGTTCCCCGACCGCTTCTTCGACTGCGGTATTGCTGAGGGTAACATGATGACCGTTGCCGCGGGTCTCGCCGCTGCCGGCAAGATTCCCTTCGCTTCCACCTTTGCGATGTTCGCTGCAGGCCGCGCTTTCGAGCAGATCCGCAACTCCATCGCTTATCCCCACCTCAATGTCAAGATTGGCGCTACCCATGCCGGCATCACGGTCGGTGAGGATGGCGCAACCCACCAGTGCAACGAGGATATCGCCACCATGCGCTCCATCCCCGGTATGACCATCATCAACCCTGCCGATGCCGTCGAGGCACGCGCCGCTGTTGAGGCTGCCATCAACTTCAACGGCCCTGTTTACATGCGCTTCGGCCGTCTGGCTGTTCCGGTTATCTTTGACGCTGCGAACTACAAGTTCGAACTGGGCAAGGGTATCCAGCTGGCTGACGGTAAGGATGTTACCATCGTTGCTACCGGTATCATGGTTGACATGGCGCTCTCCGCTCGCGCAGCACTCGCTGCTGAGGGCATTGACGCACGTGTTATCAACATCCACACCATCAAGCCCCTCGACCGCGAGATCATCCTCGCTGCCGCTCGTGAGACCGGCGCGCTGGTTGTCGCTGAGGAGCATAATGTCATCGGCGGTCTGGGCTCCGCCGTCGCCGAGTGCCTCTGCGAGGCTTGCCCCGTTCCGATGCTCCGCGTCGGTGTCGAGGACACCTTCGGTCATTCGGGCAAGGTTCCCGCCCTGCTTGAGTACTACGGTCTGACTCCCGCGAACATCATCGCCAAGGCAAAGGCTGCTATCGCACTTAAGAAATAAGTTGATCCTGACGGCCGCGGAGCAGGTTTCTGTTTCCGCGGCCTTTTTGGAGAAGAATACCCGGAGGCTGCAGAAAAATGATACGTTTTGGTACGGGCGGGTGGCGCGCCGTGATCGGCGATGACTTTACCCGTGAGAATATCCGCCGCGTGGCGCAGGGTGTTGCCGCGCTCATGTATGAGCAAGGGAAGACCGAGAAGCCTGTCATCATCGGCTACGACCGCCGTTTTATCTCCAATAAATCCGCTGAGTGGATCGCCGAGGTGCTGGCGGGCAACGGCGTGCAGGTGCTCTTCCTGCGCCGCAGTGCCCCGACCCCGCTGATCATGCACACCGTCAAGCGGCAGGGCTTCGACTTCGGCCTCGAGGTGACGGCCAGCCACAACCCGGCTGAATATAATGGCATCAAGCTGATTGTTGAGGAGGGCCGTGACGCACCGCTGGAGACGACGGCACGCCTGGAGGCGCTGATTGCCGCGCTGGGGGAGGACGATATCAAGGACATACCCTTTGCCGATGCGGTGGCTGCCGGCCGAATTTCGTATATTCAGAATCCGTTCAATGATTTTTTGGACGATATTCTTTCGGTAATGGACATCGATGCCATCCGTTCGCGCGGCCTGCGCATTCTCTTCGATCCCATGCATGGATCGGGCACATATCCGCTGCTCGTCCTGCTGTTCACTGCACGCTGTACGGTTGACCTGATCAACAGCAACAAGGATGCTTATTTCGGCGGCAGCATGCCTGCCCCCTCTAAGCAGAGTCTGGGCGATCTGACCGAGCGCGTGGTAGACGGCGGCTATGACCTCGGCATCGCGGTCGATGGCGACGGAGACCGCCTGGGTATCATCGATGCCAACGGCCGTTATATCGATGCCAATGAGATCCTCTGCCTGCTCTATTACTACCTGCATGAGCATAAAGGCTGGCGCGGCCCTGCGGTGCGCAATCTCGCGACGACCCATATGCTGGATGCCATTGCCAATTCCTTTGGCGAGACCTGCTATGAGGTTCCGGTTGGCTTCAAGTACATCTCGGCCAAGATTGACGAGGTCGATGCGGTGCTGGGCGGTGAGTCGTCGGGCGGCCTGACGGTGCGCGGACACATTAACGGTAAGGACTCGATCTATGCCGCGGTGCTCTTTGTGGAGATGCTGTCGGTGCTCGGCCGCACGGCCAGCGAGCTGATCGACAGCCTGCGCGAGCGCTACGGGCACTATGAGATGGTCGAGGCAAATCTGCGCTTCCCGGCCGAAGCGCGTGAGGAGATCCACCGCGCGGTCATGACGCGCGCCGACTATCCTGATTTCGGGGTTGAGCTGGTGCGGGTCAACTTGGAGGACGGATGCAAGCTTTATTTTGCCGACGGCTCATTTGTGATCTGCCGCTTTTCTGGCACCGAGCCGCTGCTGCGCATTTTTGCCGAAGCCAAAACTGCCGCTGTGGCTGAACGTTATATCGCGACCTGGCGTGCCGAGCTGGGCCTTTGAACCAATATTGCGGGGTGCAAGCGGTTTGCACTCCGCTTTTTTGTGCGTTTTTTTCATTCGTTCGGCAAAAACTGCGAAAATGCTTGCAAATTTTTCATGATTA
>JAFWBJ010000064.1 GCA_017507145.1 Clostridia bacterium
AAAGGCTCCCCGACGGGGCGTGGGGCAGCGCCCCACGGTCTTACACCTCCACCACGGTATGCGCTGCGGCGCGGATCATGCGGTTGCAGAGCGCCAGTCCCATGCCGTGCTCATCGGGGTAGTGTGCAAAGATCGTGGGCGCGCCGAAGGCATCGGCATCGCGCAGGGCGGTGAAGAGGTGCTGTGCCTGCTCGGCTGGATCGTCGCGGTGACCGAGGATGATGCGCCGCTCGGGCAGAAGGACGTCTGCCTCCTCGGCGTAGCAGAGCACACCGCAGCCCTCTGCTTGCCGTTCGCGCAGGTATGCCGTCACCGCCGCTCGCTCGCCGCGCACGAGAATGAGCGGGGTCGCCGGTGCGTAGTGCCGGTACATCATGCCCGGCGAGAGGGGGCGCTCACCCGGCGCCAACTGCCCGATCACCGCCGATGCAATCTCAACATGACCGCAAACCGCGCAGAGCTGCTCGTAGGTGATGCCACCCGGACGAAGCAGAACGGGAACGTCGCAGTCGATCTTGAGAATGGTCGACTCCAGCCCGATCTCGCAGTCGCCGCCGTCCAGAATCATATCCACACGGCCGGTGAGATCGTCAATGACGTGCGCCGCGCAGGTCGGCGACGGCTTGCCCGACAGATTGGCCGACGGCGCCGCAATCGGCACGCCCGCTGCCGCAATCAGCGCGTGCGCGATCGGGTGTGCCGGACAGCGCACCGCCACCGAATCCAGGCCGCCCGTTACTGAGTGCGGAATGGTCTCTTTTTTGGGCAAAATCAAGGTTAGCGGCCCCGGCATAAAAGCCGCCGCCAACCGGTAGTAGAGCGCCGATGTCTCGGCATAAGCCTCCGCATCCCGGGGCTCGGCGATGTGAATGATCAGCGGATTGTCGGACGGCCGCCCCTTGGCCGCGTAGATCTTCTTTGCCGCCTCAGCATCGGTGGCATTGCCGCCAAGACCGTAGACCGTCTCGGTCGGGAAGACCACCAGCCCGCCGTCACGCAGGATCTGACCAGCCTCGGCCAGCTTGTCCGTGTCCTGCTCAAGCGAGCCAATGGTGTATATCTTTGTATTCATCTTGTGTACTAACCTAAAAAAGAATTTGTTGGAAAGTTTTTGCGGAGTCCAGAGGGGCTTTTTTCAAAAAGCCTCTCTGGTGGGGTTTGGGGCAAAGCCCCAAGACCGTCACTCACTCTGACTCAACTTTGCCGCCGTATCCGCAGCGATCAGTGCATCGATCATACCGCCGATCTCTCCGTTGAGGAAGGCCTCAAGCGAATAGAGCGTCAGCCCAATGCGGTGATCGGAAACCCGCCCCTGCGGGTAGTTGTATGTGCGTATACGTTCACTGCGATCACCCGTGCCGACTTGGCTGCGGCGAGCCGAGGCGATGGCCTCGTCCTGCGCCGATTGCTTCATGTCGTAGAGCCGGGAGCGCAGCAGCTTCATCGCCTTGTCACGGTTCTTGAACTGGCTCCGCTCGTCCTGACACTCAATCACAATGCCGGTCGGCTTATGCAGAAGCCGGATGGCCGACTCGGTCTTGTTGACGTGCTGACCGCCCGCACCGCTCGACTTAATCGTCTCGATCTTCAGATCAGCCGGATTGATCTCCACCTCAATATCCTCCGCCTCGGGCAGCACCGCTACCGTCACGGTCGAGGTGTGAATGCGTCCGGAGACCTCAGTCTCGGGCACGCGCTGGACGCGGTGGACGCCGCTCTCAAACTTCAGCCGCGAGTATGCGCCATCTCCCTCTACCATGAAGGAGATCTCCTTAAACCCGCCAAGCTCGGTTTCGCTCGTGTTGATGCGTGAGGTCTTAAACCCCGCCGCTTCGGCGTACATGCAGTACATGCGGTAAAGCACGGCGGCAAACAGCGCCGCTTCCTCGCCACCCGCACCGCCGCGGATCTCCACGATCACATTCTTGTCATCATTCGGGTCGCGGGGAAGCAGCAGGATCTTGAGCTGCTCGGTCAGCTCGGCGCACCGATCACGGCAGGCGTAGAACTCCGCCTCCGCCAGCTCACGCATCTCGGCATCGTCCTCGTCGAGCATGACCCGCGCCTCCTCCATCCCAGCCTGCGCCGTACAGTATGCGCGGTAAGCCTCAATGATGGGGGCCTGCGCCTTGTGCTCACGCATGAGCCGGGCAAAAACAGCGGGATCCGCCGCCGCATCGGGCGAAGAGAGCCTGGCCTCAAGCTCGGCATAGTTGGCCTCGATGGTTTTCAGCTTTTCGAACATGATCTGGACCTCGTGAACACAAAGAAGCGACAGATTGCCGCCTCTTGGATGAATTTTTCGGAGAAAATGCTTGGAAGTTTTTGCGGATTCTTAAGGGGCTTTTTTCAAAAAGCCCCTTAAGCGGGGTGTGGGGCAGCGCCCCACGCCTTCTTTCAGTCTCTGTTAAACGCAGCAAACGCGCGGTAAGCCTCGTACAGGTCAACCTTCGAGATGACCTCATAAGGTGCATGCATCGCAATGACCGGAACGCCGAGGTCAACCACATCGATGTTCTGGTTTGCAATATACTTCGCAACCGTTCCGCCGCCGCCTGCGTCAACCTTGCCCAGCTCGCCGGCCTGCCAGATGACACCCGCACGGGCCATGCAGCCGCGAACCCAGCCGACATACTCGGCGCTGGCATCGCTGGTGCCGCCCTTGCCGCGCGAACCGGTGTACTTGGTCAGCACAACGCCACAGTTGAGCAGAGCCGTGTTGCGCTTTTCGAAAACATCTGCAAAGTTGGGATCAAATGCCGCTGATACGTCAGCCGAGAGGCACTTGGAGTTGGCACGAACCACGTTGACATTGCCGCCGCGTGCCCGTGTAATCTCGTCAATGAGATCGCACATGAGCGAGCACTGCATACCGGTGTTGCCGTCGCTGCCCGTCTCCTCCTTGTCGGCGAGGATGCAGAGCAGGGTGTGCTTGGAATCAGCCTCATCCATGATGGCCTTGAGCGCGGGATAAGCGCAGACGCGGTCATCGTGGCCGTAAGCGCCGATCAGCGAGCGGTCAAAGCCGATGTCGCGGGCCTTGTAGGCCGGAACAACAGTCAGCTCAGCCGAAAGGAAGTCCGCCTCAACAATGCCGTACTTTTCGTTGAGAATCTTCATCAGATTGAGCTTGATGGGGGTAGCGGCATCGGTCTCCTCGTAGGGCTGGGAGCCGATGAGAATGTTCAGCTTCTCGCCGGGAATGGCCTCGCCGAGGGGCTGACGGCTCTGCGCCGCGCCGAGATGGGGCAGAATGTCGTTGATATAGAATACCGGATCGTTGTCATCCTCACCGATCACGATCTCCACCGTGGTGCCGTCGGCCTTGATGACCACGCCGTGCAGCGCAAGCGGGATGGTGACCCACTGATACTTCTTGACACCGCCGTAGTAGTGCGTCTTGAGGAATGCCATGCCGTTGTCCTCGTAAAGGGGGCACTGCTTGAGGTCAAGGCGGGGGGAGTCGATGTGGGCAGCCGAGATGCGGATACCCTCGTTGATATCCTCAGTGCCGACCGTGAAGAGGAAGAGATTCTTGCCGCGGTTGTTGTAGTAGCGGCGGTCGCTCGGCTTGAGGGCATCGCCGAACCGATAAGGCGTGAAACCGGCAGCCTCGGCCATCTGGATCGAGGTCACCACGCACTCACGCTCGGTCTTGCCGGCATCGAGATACTGCATGTAAGGGCCGGCGAAAGCCATGGCATCGGCAACCACCTGGGGGGCTGCTTCGTAAACGGTTTTCTTGGTGTAAAAGAGCTGCTCGCTCAGTGCCTTTGCTTGTTCGCTCATGATAAAATCTCCTTTGCTTTTGCAAATTTATGATATGGGTTTGGATTTACGGATAGAGTTTCTGATACAGCTGGGCCGCATCCTGCACTTTCTTGGTGTAGGTGCGGGTCTCGGCGAAGGGAATATTGGTCAGCGCGCCGTTTTCATCGGCGTAGCGCGTGTCCGCTGCCCATTCCTTGACGCGGTTGGGGCCGGCATTGTAGGCGGCGAAGACCGATTCCCACATGCCGAATTCACTGTACAGATAGGAAAGATAGTACGTGCCGTAGCGGATGCTGGTTTCGGGGTCATAAAGCATCCCCTCGTCCAGCGTCTCTCCCTGACGGGAGCAGAGCCAGAGGAAGGTGTCGGGGAGCATCTGCATCAGCCCGACCGCGCCGGCCGAGGATACGGCATTGCTCTCAAAATCGCTCTCCACTTTGATGACGGCATAAATGATGTGGTCGGGCACGCCGTACAGGGCAGAGTAGCGCTCGACGTATTCCCGATAATCGCGGGGATAGAGACGGCGGTCGATATAATCGCAGATGCGGTCATATCCCAGCCCGATCCCCAGCGAAAGCGCAATGATCAGCACGGCCGTTACCGTGCGGCGCAAAAGCTTTTTCATCGGCCGCCTCCCTTCAGCGTGTTGATGATGCGCGCCGCTTCTTCTTCAAGTAGGGCGGGAGCGCCATCGTTGCAGATGACAAAATCTGCATGTTCGGTATAAAATTCATCGGGCTTCTGCGCATCCAGACGCGCCAGCGCCGCTTCGCGCGACAGCCCATCCCGTTCGATGATGCGGGCCAGCCGCACCTCGCGCGGCGCAGTCACAGCGATCACGCGGTCGCACTCGGCATCAAACCCGCTCTCATAAAGCAGCGGAGCGTCAACCAGCACAGCAAATTTGCCGGCCGCCCGATAGATTTCGATCTGCCGGCGTGTCTCGTCAAGAATATGCCGGTGCGTGATGCGGTTTAGCGTGGCGATCAGCTCACTCGGCGCGTCAGGCGCGAAGACAACTGCGGCCAGCGCAGGACGATTGAGCGTACCGTCGGGGGCGAGAATGTCAGTGCCGAAGGCGGCGGTCAGGTCATCCAGACAGGCGGACGGCGGGACGAGAAGCGTATGGTAGATGGCATCAGTGTCGAGCTGGGGCACATCATATGCCGCAAACGCCGCGGCCAGCGCGCCCTTTCCGGCGCCGCTCGGGCCGGTCAAGCCAAGGACGAGCATCAGTTTTCCTCCAGTACGACCCGATGGCCGCTCTGTGCCGAAGCGTAAGCCGCTTCCATGATCGCGTTGATGGCCGCACCGTCGGCGAAGGTCGGGCCGCTTTCAGCATCCCCACGCGACACTGCGTCAAGGAATGCGTACATCGAGCCGATATGCCCGCGAAGCCAGCCTACCGAGGCCTTGGGGGAAGGGAAATTTCCGCCCGGCGCCGGCGCACGGCCGACACATTCGATGCGGGTAAAGCCGCGCACGCCGCCGATTGGCTCGCCCTCGGCTTCTGCATCGTAGTATTCCAGCCAGCTCGGCTCCATCATCGAGAAGCGAAGTGCGCCCCGCGTGCCGCGAATGTCAAAATGCAAATCATCGCTGGCACCCAGCGAAAGCTTGCTTGCCACAATGGTTCCCCGTGCGCCGCAGCTAAGCTCCGCCATCAGATAGAAGGCCTCGTCAGCATTGGTCTTCCAAGGCTGGCCGTCCATGCCGGCGCGGTCGGCAAAACCGATCTGCGCCATGCCCGAGACGGCGGTAAATTCGCCGCAAAGATAGCGCACCATGTCGATCACATGCGAACCGAGGTCAAAGAGCACACCGCCGCCGCAAATGTCGGCATTTTGCTTCCAGCCGGCCGGCTTGGCCGGATCGCAGCAGCTGTTGTGCAGATAGGCCGCGTGGAAGGAGAGAATCCGCCCCAGACGCCCCTCGTCGATGAGTTGCTTGGCGCGCATGACGGCGGGGAAGAAGCGATTGTTGAAGACAACGCGGCAGACTTTCCCGCTTGCTTTGGCCAGCGCGGCCAGTTCCGCCGCCTCGGCCGCGGTGATGCCCAGGGGCTTTTCGCAGAGTACGTGCTTACCCGCAGCCAATGCTGCGCGAATGGCATCAGCGTGGAAGCGGTTCGGGGTGCAGACATCGATAATATCAATGGCCGGATCGGCCAGAATCGCAGCTTCATCGGCAGCCGTCAGCCCGTAGGGCGCGGCCTTGGCCGCGGCGCGCTCGGCTGAGGAGGTCGCAACAGCCGCGATGCGGGCAGAGAAGGGAAGGTCCCCGTAAAAATAAGGCAGGTTGGCCACAGCATAGGCATGCGCTTTGCCCATCGCGCCGAAGCCCAGCATGCCGATATTCAAGCGTGGTTTGTTCATGACGGTGCCTCCTGTCGGTTTGCGTGATAACTATCCAATCTATTATATCGCAAAATTCGAAAATTAGCAAGAGGTTTGCAGGGATTTTCTTCCGCGCGGTGGGATTTTCGGAAGCCAGAAAAGAAAAAATTAAAAAATTGCAAAAAATGCTTGCTTTTTCTTTTGAATTATGCTATAATACATCCGTATGCGGTCTAACCGCTGAAGATTTAGGATGGTCCTCTGCAAATGCTCTGCACGAACATCCGGTATTTTAAGGAGGAGCCCACAATGGATCTCATCAAGGCTTTCACGAATGAGCAGCTGAAGGAGACGGTTCCGGTCATCCGCATCGGTGACACCGTCCGCATTCACAACAAGATCAAAGAGGGTACGCGTGAGCGTATTCAGCTCTTTGAGGGTACGGTTATCGCTAAGCACGGCGGCGGCATCTCGGAGACCTTCACGGTCAGACGTGTGTCCTACGGCTGCGGCGTAGAGAAGACCTTCCCCATCCATTCCCCCAATGTCGAAAAGGTTGACATTATCCGCGTCGGTAAGGTCAGACGCGCGAAGCTCTACTACCTGCGCGGCCGCGTCGGTAAGAGCTCCAAGGTTAAGGAACTCATCTGACTTAACCCCGACCGTAAAAATAGGGACTCGGCAATCGCCGGGTCCCTGTTTTTTTCGCCGCGAATTGACAAGCCCTCGCGGTTGTGCTATACTGGACAACGAAGCCTGATCATGCATCGAAGGAGGACACCGTGAAGCCCGATCTGACCTCACTGCTCGGCCGCACTGTCACCTTGACCGTCGACCGCCCGCTTGGCACTGCGCACCCCCGCCATCCCGACCTCATCTACCCCGTCAACTACGGCTTTCTGCCCGACGTAACGGGCGGTGACGGCGAAGCGCAAGATGTCTATATTCTCGGCGTCGACGCACCGGTTGAGCGCTTTACGGGCGTGGTCATTGCCATCGTGCACCGTGCGGACGATGTCGAAGATAAGCTTGTCGCCGCACCTGCCGGTATGACATTTACTGTCGCGCAAATCGAGCAAGCGGTACGCTTCCAAGAGCGCTTTTTTGCACACACTGTGGAGCTTGTCCACATCAATGAGACGTATGACACTTGACACGCCGACAAAGAAAAAGGTGTAACCGATACGGTTACACCTTTTTTCGCGATGCATCACGCCAGAAAGGCGCGAACCTTTCCCAGCTGCATCCGCACCGATTCCTCGGCGGGACCGCCGTGCACCTTGCGGCCTGCGACGCAGGCAGCCATGTCGATGGCGGCGTAGATATCTTCGTCGAAGACCGGCGACAGCACGCGGTACTCGTCCAGCGTCAGCGTCTCCAGTGTCTTGCCCTCGGCGATGCAGTAGGCGACCATGCGGCCGATGATCTTGTAGGCATCGCGGAAGGCCAGCCCCTTGCGCACCAGATAGTCAGCGGCATCGGTGGCGTTGATGAAGCCCTTGGCGGCGGCGGCGCGGAGCACGTCGGGGCGGACGGTGGCTGTCTCCAGCATCGGCGCGAAGATCGACAGGCAGAGCTTGGTGGTGTCGATGGCGTCGAAGATGGCCTCTTTGTCCTCCTGCATGTCCTTGTTGTAGGCCAGCGGGAGACCCTTCATCACGGTCAGCAGCGCCGTCAGATCGCCGTAGACACGGCCGGTCTTGCCCCGCACCAATTCGGCAATGTCGGGGTTCTTCTTCTGCGGCATGATGGACGAGCCGGTCGAGTAGGCATCATCCAGTTCAAGGAAACCGAACTCGGACGAGCACCAGAGGATGATCTCCTCCGAGAAGCGGCTGAGGTGCATCATGATGATCGACAGCGCCGAGGCCAGCTCGATGGCGAAGTCACGGTCGGAGACGCCGTCGATGCTGTTGTCGGTGATCGAGTCAAAGCCCAGCTGCTCGGCGACAAATGCGCGGTCGATGGGGTAAGTAGTCGCAGCGAGCGCGCAGGAGCCGAGGGGAAGCACATTGGTGTGCGCCTTGATCTCGGCCAGACGGCCACAGTCGCGCATGAACATCTGCGCGTAAGCCAGCAGGTAGTGCGCCATGGTCAGCGGCTGCGCACGCTGCAGATGCGTGTAGCCCGGCATGACGGTGTCGATATTGGCCTCGGCCTTGTCGGCGATCACGCCAAGCAGGCCGCGTACCAGCGACTCGATTTCGCCGATCTCGCGCATCAGATACATGCGGATGTCCAGCGCTACCTGGTCATTGCGGCTGCGGGAGGTGTGCAGGCGCTTGCCGGTCTCGCCGATGCGCGCGGTGAGCACGCTTTCGATAAACATATGGATATCCTCGGCTTCGGGATCGAAATCAAGGCGGCCCTCATCGATGTCGGCGAGGATCTCGCGCAGGGTTTTGACGATCAGCTCAGCCTCGCTCTCGGCGATGATGCCGCACCGTCCCAGCATGGTCGCATGGGCGATGGAGCCGGTGATGTCCTCGCGGTACATGCGGCAGTCGAAACGGATGGAGGAGTTGAAATCATTGACGCGGCTGTCAAGCGCCTTTGAGAAGCGCCCGTCCCACATTTTCATAGTCGTTTTATCCTTTCAGTATATTTGGGGCGCTGCCCCAAGCCCCGCCAAAGGGACTTTTTGAAAAAAGTCCCTTTGGAAACCCCAAAAACTTTCCAACACGCCCTAAATCCAGGGCGGGCTGGAAAGTTTTCGCGGGGGGTGTGGGGGGCGCCTTTTTCAAAAGGCGTCCCCCACATTCTATTACTTATTATGCTTTGCGTCGAGCGCGGCCTTGACCTTGAGGGGCAGACCGAAGAGATTGATGAAGCCGGTTGCGTCGGCCTGATCGTAGACCTGGTCAGCGTCGAAGGTGGCGATGTCCTCATCGTAGAGCGAGTAGGGCGAGGTGGTGGAGGCGAGGATGCAGTTGCCCTTGTAGAGTTTCAGCTTGACGTCGCCGGTGACAACCTCCTGGGTCTTGTCGACGAAGGCGGTGAGGGCCTCGCGAACAGGGGTGAACCACTGGCCGAAGTAGACGAGGTCAGCAAACTTGCCGGACAGCATCTGCTTGGTGTGCATGGTGTCGCGGTCGAGGGTCAGGGTCTCCAGCGCCTCGTGAGCGGCATAGAGAATCGTTCCGCCCGGGGTCTCGTACACGCCGCGGCTCTTCATGCCGACCAGACGGTTCTCGACCATGTCGGCGATGCCCACGCCGTTGCGGCCGCCGATCTCGTTGAGCTTGGCCAGCAGGGAGACGGCGTCCATCTTTTCGCCGTTGACCGCAACCGGAACGCCCTTTTCAAAGTCGATGGTCACGTATTCCGGCGTGTCCGGAGCGTCCTCCGGGTATACGCCCATGCACAGCAGGTCGCGAGGCGGCTCATTGGCCGGATCCTCCAGGTC
>JAFWBJ010000065.1 GCA_017507145.1 Clostridia bacterium
GAAGATGTTCTGGGCCTACCACACACCGAAAATGCGCCGCCTGACCTGCCCCAAGTGCGGCCATAAGGGGCTTTGCGTAGAGGTATATGCAGAGAAGGAGCGCCAAGGCCATGACAAAACTTAAGCAGCCGCTGCGCTTCGCCCTCTGCCTCCTGCCCATCGCCATCGTGGCCGGCATCTTCGTCGGCTTCTATCAGCTCGATACCCTCCCCGCCGAGGCGGTTGCCGAGGTCACCGCCGAGCTGGGCAGTACCGATATGCTCATTGTCGTCGGCGCTGTGCAGACCCTTCTCTACGCCCTCTTCTGCGGCTTTTTTGGCTGCCTGCTCGCCGAGCAGATCGGCCTTTGGAAACCGATCAGATTCGAGAAGAAAAACCTGCTTGTCACCCTTGCCGTCTCTGCCGTCTGCGGCATCGTGTTCAGCCTCGACCACTGGGTCTTCGGCGGCATGATCGACGGCATCCAGGCAGGCAACGCCGCCAGCCTGACCGTGCGCGGCGTGATCGCATCGCTGCTCTACGGCGGCATCATCGAGGAGGTCATGCTCCGGCTCTTCTTCATGTCGCTGCTCGCCTGGGTTATCTGGAAGCTCTTCTGCCGGCGCACCGACCGTGAACATATCCCAACCGCCGTGCTCATCATCGCGAACATCATCGCCGCACTGCTCTTCGCCGCAAGCCACCTGCCGGCAACGCTGATGTTCTTCGGCCGTCTGACCCCGCTGATCCTCTTCCGCTGCTTCCTGCTCAACGGCGGATTCGGGCTCGTCTTCGGCTGGCTCTACCGCAAATACGGCATTGTTTACGCCATGACCGCACATGCATTGGTCCATGCCGTCAGCAAACTGATCTGGCTCATCTTCATCTAATCGAAAAGGTACCGCGCATGCGGTACCTTTGGCTTCTGTGCGCCAAACAGCAACCATGCCATTTTCCGGGAAAAATCCCCGCACCGCCTTGACAAAACGCAAAAAATATGATAAACTGTACCCAGTCAAATAAGGGAGTAGTCGGCGCAACGCGCGGCGAAGTCAACAGACTGGCGAAAGCCTGGCTTCGCATGAAATGATGAGACTTATCTGTCCCCGGGACAGGTAGGTCGTTTTTGTTTTTCGGAGGACATTACTATGGGACTTGGCGCACTTTTCATCACCGCAGTCGGTCTGTCGATGGATGCATTCGCGGTTGCAATCTGCAAAGGGCTGTCAGTACGGACGGTCAAATTAAAGCACATGCTCATCACCGGCCTCTGGTTCGGCGGATTCCAGGCGCTGATGCCGCTGATCGGCTACCTGCTCGGCCGCAACTTCAAGGACGCCATCGAGCGCTTCGATCACTGGATCGCCTTCCTCCTGCTCGGCATCATCGGCATCAACATGATCCGCGAGTCCTTCTCCTGCGCCGAGTGTGGAGAGCACAACGACCGCTTCGATGTCAAGACCATGTTCCCCCTGGCCATCGCAACCAGCATCGACGCGCTGGCGGTCGGCGTCTCCTTTGCCTTCCTCGGTGTCGAGATCACGCCCGCCGTCACCTTCATCGGATGCATCACCTTGCTGCTGTCCGCCCTCGGCGTCAAGCTGGGCAATGTCTTCGGCGCACGCTACAAATCCCGCGCTGAGCTGGCCGGCGGCATCATCCTCATCCTCATGGGCGCCAAAATTCTGCTCGAGCACCTGGGGATTCTCGGCTGATCCGGAGGAAGTTTCCACATTTCCCTTGACAGCTGGTATAGCAAAATGCGATCATGTACAATATACTGATACGATCACGAAAATAAGGAAGCAAAATCATGGTTTTATCACCCAAACAGACAACCATCGCCTA
>JAFWBJ010000066.1 GCA_017507145.1 Clostridia bacterium
CTACGTCGAGTCGCTTGGACCGCAATAACATTCGCTATATCCGAAAAAGAGCCGTGCAGAATTTCTGCACGGCTCTTCTCTGTTTACTGCGCAGGGCAGTTAAACTCATCTGTGACTTTGTTTTTGATATGCGGGCAGCCATTCGGGATGGGGTAACCGATCTCGGTCGGGTTCGCCCAGTAGACTGCGTTGGTGATGATCCTGCGCACATAGGGGTTGTAGAACGAGCGGCAGGTCTCATGGCCGGGCTGGAAATAGAAGACCTTCCCTGCCCCGCGGATGAAGCATGCACCTGCGCGGAAGATGTGTCCATCCTCAAACCATGCGCCGAACACCAGGGCATCGGGCTGTGGAATGTAGAAGGGCTCGGAATACAACTCCTCTTCGTCCAGCGTAAAATGGTCGGGGATACCGGCCGCGATGGGGTGGGAGGGCATCATGTTCCAGAGGATTTCCTTCTGATTGCGGCCCCAGGAGAGATTACCGTTGGTCCCGACGATTGCGCGGAAGGGCTTGGAATGGTGGCCCGAGTGCAGAGCGATGAAGCCCATTTTGCCGGCATAGACCCGGCGCTGGATTCGTTCGACCAGCGCATCGTCCACCTCACTGTGGGCCATGTGTCCCCACCAGATCAGCACATCGGTGTTCTCCAGCACTTCCTCGGGCAGGCCCTGGTCGGGATCGTCCAGCGCGGCCAGCGTGACCTCCATATCGCCGGTCTCGCCCAGAAACTCAGCGATCATCGCATGCAGGCCGTCGGGATAAAGGGCTTTGACGTCTTCCTTTGTCTTCTCATGGCGGAATTCATTCCAAACCGTAACGTGAATTTTTTTCATATCAACCCTCCGTTAATTCTTAGTTATTGTGCCGCCATGTCGGCGAAAATATCGCGCATAGCGGGATAGAGTCTGCGCCAGATGGCATAGATCGGGGCATAAAGGTCTTCGGGATTCGGCTGCAGGACACTGCGCGATGCGCAGACCTGTGCGCAAGCCGTCCGTACGTTCGCATAGACACCAACGCCAACACCACCCAAGAGCGCCGCACCGAGCGATGCGCCCTCGCGTGCCATCGGCTCCGCGATCGGGAAGCGGAAAATATCCGCCAGCATCTGCCGCCAGAGGGCCGATTTTCCTCCGCCGCCGCAGAGCGTCATGCTGTCAACCCGAACCCCCATCTCATGGCAGAGCGCCAGGCAATCGGCGAAAGCAAAGCTGACCCCTTCCATGACAGCGCGGGTCATCTCCGGCCGTCCGTGCCGGGCGCTGAGCCCGATGAAGCAGGCACGGGCGTTGGGATCAAAGTGCGGGGCGCGCTCGCCCATCAGATAGGGCAAGAAAAAGAGCTGCTCACTGCCCGGCGGTACGCTTGCCGCCTCGCGGTCAAGATAAGCGAAAGCATCAAGGCCCGCCGCATCTGCCTCAGGCAGATCGCCGCAGCAGTTCTCGCGGAACCAGCGCAGCGCAAAGCCCGCCGACTGGATCGACGCCAGATACGCCCACTCCCCCGCGACCGGTGAGCAATAAGTATGCACCCGCCCTGCGCGCTCGTAGGTGTAGTGATCGGTGTGGGTGTAGATGACGCCGCTGGTGCCGATGGTGGTGAAGGCCTGCCCGGAATTGACCGCGCCGACACCGACAGCGGCGGCGGCATTATCCCCCGCCCCGCCGGCCACGGGCAAACCGGACGGCAATCCGGTTGCCATAGCGGCGCCGGGCGTGACGGTGCCGGCAATCCCGGCACTCGGCACGATGGGGGGGAGCAGGCTTGTATCTATGCCCAGCGCCCGGCAAACCTCCTCCGACCAGCAGAAGTGCCCCGTGTCGAAGAGCAACGTTCCCGATGCATCGGTCGGCTCGCCGGCGTAACGGCCGGTTAAGCGATAGCGAATATAGTCCTTGGGAACCAGCAAGTGCACCGCGCGGGCAGCGGCTTCAGGCATATGACGGCGCACCCAGAGATATTTCGGGCCGGTGCAGTTGTTGAGTGCACGGTTTCCGGTAATCTCCAGCAGTGTCTCAAGGCCGATGATTTCCTCGGTCTCGGCACACTCGCGGGCAATGCGCGTATCGCACCAAAGAATGGCCGGGCAAACCGGCTCGCCATCGGCATCCAGCAGGACCAGGCCCTGCATCTGCCCCGTCAGGCCGAGCGAAACAATCTCACGCGGGTCCACATCGGGCCGATCGGCCAACTCTTGCAGGCAGGCACAAACCGCCTCCCACCAAACCGTCGGATCCTGCTCAGCCCAGCCGGGGCGCGGCGAATCGAACGCATAGGCACGAGAAGTCTCGGCCACCGCCCGGCCTTCCGGCGTATACAGCACTGCCTTTGTGCCAGAGGTGCCGATGTCGATCCCCAGCAGCAGTGTCCGGCGGGTCATGCGCAGGCCTCCCCGGTTGACCGGACAGGATTGTCCTGTCTGGTCAGCGAAACATTTATTCTGCTCATGCTCTTCCTCCAATTTGTTCTGTCAGTGCAATGATAGCACATTTTTCCTCCCCTGTCAAGAGATCCGTCGCCCTCCCGCAGTTCCATCCCTTGACAAATGCCGCACGGCTTGATATAATTAGACGAACTCCTTTGATTTTTATGGAAAGCAGGCCTGTTATGACATTCCCGCAGATTCTCATCTTCCTTGCCGCAGTCTTCACGGGAAGCACGATCCAAGCCGTCAGCGGCTTCGGATTCGGCATCTTTGTGATGACGATTTTCCCCTACATTCTCCCTTCCGCAACCTGCGCTACCCTCTCGGCCATGCTCTCGCTGACCAGCAGCATCACCCTCTCCATCCGCCTGCGCCGACTCTGCAATTACCGACGGATCCTCCCCCCACTGCTGACTTATTTTGTGTTTTCATTCGTGGCTGTCTCCCTCTCGGCCAGCAGTCCGGACAAGCTGCTCAAGCGCTGTCTTGCCGTTGTGCTGATTCTCCTCGGCATCTACTTCATCTGGTTCAGTCGTCGCCTGCGCATCAAGCCTACCGTCGGCATCGGCCTGGCGGCAGGTGCACTGAGCGGTGTGCTCGGCGGTTTTTTCTCGATGGGGGGGCCGCCGATCGTCCTCTATCTGGTCAACGCTTCCGAGGATAATGACCACTATATCGCCGATATTCAGACCTATTTTGCCATCACCGGGCTCTATACTACCACAGTCCGTGCGGCAAACGGCCTGCTCACCGCTACCGTCCTTACCTGGTGGGCGATCGGCGTGGCCGCCATGCTGCTCGGGGTGGTCACCGGCCGCGCTCTCTTCCACCGGCTTGATCCGCTGATGCTCAAACGCATCGTTTACCTCTATATGGCCGTCAGCGGCGTTCTGATGCTCTTTTGAGTCTTATAGGGGTGTCGCGCTAATTTGCGCGACACCCCGTCGAGTTTGATTTGGCATCGGAAAGGCGGCATTGCTGCCGCTTTTCAGAGGGGCTGCCGCTAACGCGACAGCCCCATTTTTAAAAAAATTCTCCTCCACGAAAAATTTGGCCCCGCTCAATCGTATATCCTCATGAAAGGAGGCGATCGCCATGCTCGACGAACGCATTGAGGCGGCTGTCCGCCGCGAGGCCGATGCGCTGTTTCGTCTGGCTTATACGCAGCTTCGTTCGCGCGCCGACGCTGAGGACGTTGTGCAGGAGGTCTTTTTAACCTACCTCCGTCACGCGCCGCACTTCGAGAGCGAGACGCACGAGCGCGCCTGGCTGATGCGGGTGACAATCAATCGGTGCCGCGATATGCTGCGCTCCGCTTGGGTCAAGCGGCGGGCAGAGATGCCCGATGATCTGCCGGATGATCGCACCGACGAGGCCGATGAACTGCTGGCGGCGGTGCTGGCTCTGCCGGTGAAATACCGCACGCCGATCCATCTGTATTATTACGAAGGCTATGCCATCCGCGAAATTGCCGAACTGCTGGGGTGCCGTCCGGCAACGGTTGGGACGCGGCTGGCACGCGGTCGGGCGCTCCTACGGCGGGCACTGACCGAAGAAGAGGAGGATTTGCATGAAAAAGCTTGATCTGCGGCAATACAAAACTGCTGTCGGCCGCATCACCCCGCGAGAGAATTTCGCCGACAGCATCATCTTGCGCCTGCGTGAACCGCAGAAGCGCCGGCATAGCGGCCGAATTATCGCCATTGCGGCCGTGATGGTGATGCTGGCGGCGGGCAGTGTGATCGGTGCGGCGGCGCTTGAGGCAAAGGAATACCGCGACGCTGTCACCTTCTTTGACGCCTACGCCCTGCCGACGGCCGAGCTGACCCGCAGCGAGATCAAGGCCGTCTACCGCGACATCACCACCGGCAGTTTTTCGCTCGACAAAACGGGGGAGATTATTCTGCGCGAGGTCGAAGGAACGATCGAGGGGCAGGCCATCACGCCAAGCGCCGTCGAGGCGGCGTGGAACATCCGCAACAGCACGGGCGGCATGACGGAAATCTTCGCGCCGCAGATGGGCGAATACCGCTTTGAGGTTGTCGAATATATGGACGAAGAACGCGGTTTTCTGATGGAGGATTACACCCTCGTCCGCCGCTGCGGCAGCGGGGAGCAGGTGCTGTGGGAGATCGAACTGGACAACTTCTTCGTCGACGGCTACATCCCCGTCAAGGGCGGCATCCTTGTCTGGGGCCACACCTTCACCTGGAGCTCGACCCAGAGCCGCGTAGCGCGCGTGGCACTCATCTCGGATGACGGCAAACTCGTCTGGGAGAAATACCACCAGCGCTACAAGAACGATATGCCCGCTGCCGCCGTCGCTGACGGAGAGCGGCTGGTGGTCTTCGGCCGCGGCAACTTCGTCGATCTGACCGTCACCGTCTACGACTACGCCGGCAATGAACTACTCTACCGGGCGCACGAGATCGGCAACACGGGCATTCGGCAGGCAGTAAAGCTGGGCGACGGCTATCTGGTGCGCCTGAGCCACTACCAAACCGGCGACAAGCTCATCAAACTTGATCGCGACGGCGCCCTGCTCGATACGCTGACCTACACCGCTGATGACGTCTGCTACGTCATGACCGATATGCTGGAGTTGGGCGGTCAACTCTACCTCAGTGCCTACGCCTTCCCTACCCCCGCCAGCGGCGATGTTCAGGGCCGGAACGAGCTTGCGCCGGTTTTCGCCTACATTTTCGACGACGGCAGTGAGGGAAGCGGTCACTGGAACATCACCTCGGCTGAACTTGTCCCCCTTCTGCGCGAGCAGTACACGGCTGTCCTCTTTGTCTGCGATCCTGCGAGCGGTGAGCCGAAGCAGTTCTACGCCGTTGATGGCGCGCTCGGCGGTGAGTTGGGCATGGACACCGCCAGCCAGCTCTGCTGGGACACACAGCATTTCACCGACGCCTACTTCTCGCCCGCCACCTCGGCCTTCTCCATCGCGGCATCCTGCAAAATCCTGCGTTACACCTTCGCGCAAGACGGCACTCTGCTCGGCGAGACCGATACCGGCGAAATCTGTGGGTATATGCGATAAAATTGTCTTGACTAACCGGGCAGTTCGGTCATATAATATAGGTATATCTTTCCGAAAGGAGCATCTATGACCGCCCTGCTTGTTCGCCTGTTTATCCGCGACCGCGACAATACCGCCTCCCCTGCTGTCCGTGCCGCCTACGGCACGATGGTCAGCATCACGGCAATCTGTCTCAATCTATTGCTTTTTGCCGCCAAATACACCGTTGGTCTGCTGACCGCGTCGGTGGCCATTCTCGCCGATGCCTTCAACAATCTTTCCGATGCGGGAACATCGCTCATCTCGCTGATCACCTTCCGCATCGCCGCAAAGCCGGCCGACCGCGACCATCCCTTCGGACACGCCCGCATTGAGTATGTGGCGTCGATGATCGTATCCTTTTTGGTCCTGCACATCGGTCTGGATCTGCTTACCGACGCCTGGGCGCGCATCCGCACCCCCGGCGCGACCATTGTCTTTCACCCCGCCGCGATCATTGTCCTGGGGGGCGCCATTGCCGCGAAGCTCTGGCTGGCACTCTTCAACCGCAAGATCGGCCGCAAGATCAACTCGTCCGTAATGCGTGCCGCCGCGCTGGATTCGCTCTCCGACTGCCTGTCGACCGCTGCCGTACTGGCGTCGGCGCTGGTCTTCCGCATCTGGGGCTTTGATCCCGACGGCTACATCGGTCTCTGCGTCGCCGCATTGATTCTTTGGTCGGGCATCAAGGTTTTGCTTGAGACCAAGAATCACATTCTCGGCACCGCCCCCGATGAGGAGATTGTCAGCGCCATCCGCGACGCTGTCATGGCCTGTCCGGCGGCGCTGGGGATGCACGACCTGGTAGTGCACAACTATGGCCCCGGCCGCACCATTGCCAGTCTGCACATTGAGGTGGACGGCAAGGTCGATGTCTTTACTACGCACGATGCCATTGACAATTTGGAAAAGGCGCTCGAGCGCGATCTCGGCATTGCCTGCACGGTGCATATGGATCCCATCGTCACCGATGACGAAAAGATTACCCAACTGCGGGAACGCACCGCACGCACGGTTGCCGCGCTTGATCTGGGCCTGACCATCCACGACTTCCGCTGCGTCCCCGGCCAGACGCACACCAACCTCATTTTTGACCTTGTGGTACCCTTCTCCTGTAAGGTCCCGGCCGATCAGCTCTGCTCCATTATCCGCGGGATTCTCGGCGAATGGGAGGGCAACTACTGCGCCGTCATCACGGTTGACCGCGGCTGACGCCGCATACGAAATACACCTTTTAGGAGGCTCACCATGTCTGACTCGATTTTTCAAACCTGCTCGCCGTATGCACTGACCGACAATCTCTTCTCGCGCATCGGCCGCGATTGGATGCTGATCACCGCCGCCAAGCCCGACGGCAGCTGGAACACCATGACGGCAAGCTGGGGTACCGCCGGCATTCTCTGGAACAAGCCGGTAGCCATTTGCTTCGTTCGTCCGCAGCGCTACACCGATGAATTCATCCGCCAGAGCGATCGGCTGACCCTTTCCTTCTTTGGCCCTGAGATGCACGACGCCCTCAAACTCTGCGGAACGAAGAGCGGGCGCGAGATCGATAAGGCCGCCGAAACCGGGCTGTCCCCGCTTACCCTGCCCTCGGGTAGCGTTACCTTTGCGCAGGCCAATCTGGTCCTCGACTGCCGCCGGCTCTACGCCGACATCCTGCGGAGGGAGAGCTTCCTTGATCCCGCCATCTTCAGCCACTACCCCGAGAGCGATTTCCATCATGTTTACGTTTGCGAAATCGAGACGTGCTACACAAAGTAAACCGAACAGCCGGCAAAAAAGCGCGCCGATGCAGAATCTGCATCGGCGCGCTCGGTTTTCTCTCTTACTTGGTCAGCTTGCGGAAAAGATCGGCGAAGATCTTGTCGCGGTTGAGGTGACGGACATAGACGAAGGGGTGACGTGCGCTGTCGGCGGCATAATAGCAGTCATCGGTCAGCACCGGTGTGGGCAGGATAACGCTCTCCAGCGCGTCGGGAACGACCAGCATGGCGATCGCCGAGACATCCCAGATGACCTTGGACCAGGCAAAGGGGTTGTTGGTATAGCCTGCAACGATGTTGACCAGATAATCGCAAAGCTCGTTCTTGCCGCCCAGATAATGCTGCAGCTCGGGCACGGTGGTGGAAAGGAAATTGCAAACACCCATGCAGGGGACAACGGCCAGCGGCACCTTCGAATCGAAGACAACCTGCGCGGCGGCGACGTCCTGCTTGAGGTTGAACTC
>JAFWBJ010000067.1 GCA_017507145.1 Clostridia bacterium
CAAGTACTTCGCAGAGCTCAACTAATTACCGCTCTCTCAAGGCCGGAAGCAATCGCTTCCGGCCTTTTCTTTATGCCACCGCAAAATGCTTGACAAATGCATCCTTTTGGGATATAATCAAGCCACATATGCAGCATCGGCTGCAAATACGCTTCAGACAGAGGACGAACTATGGCTACTGTTACCATCATCGGCGCGGGCATGATGGGCTCCGCGCTTGCCTTCCCTGCCAGAGAAAATCAGCACGAGGTCAGACTGGTTGGCACACCGCTTGACCGTGAGATCATCGATACCTGCCGCAAAACCGACCGCCACCCGAAATTCACCCGTGATTTCCCCGCCGGCGTCAAGTATTATCAAATTGAGGAAATGGAAGAAGCCATCTGCGGTGCAGACATGGTCATCGGCGGCGTCAGCAGCTTCGGTGTAGACTGGTTCGGCGACTTTGTTCTGCCGAAGATTCCGGTTGAGATCCCGGTGCTCAGTGTCACCAAAGGCCTGATCGACACCGAAGACGGTCAGCTGCTCACCTATCCCGAGGTATGGAAGCGCCGTCTGGCCGAACGCGGCATCAATCGCTCGATCAACGCAATCGGCGGTCCCTGCACCAGCTATGAGCTGGTTGCGCATGACCAGACCACCGTCGCCTTCTGCGGCGAAGATATGACCGTCCTCGAACAGCTCAAGTCCATCATGGCAACCGACTACTACCATATTTCGCCGACCACCGACGTTACCGGCATCGAAAGTGCTGTCGCCCTCAAAAACGGCTATGCCCTCGGTATTGCGTTGACGATCGGCGTAAACCAGGCACGCTTCGGCATCGACTCCGAGCTGCATTTCAACTCGCAGGCTGCCGTCTTCGGCCAGAGCGTCAGAGAGATGCATCGTCTGCTCGACCTGCAGGGTGGTGCGACACTGGAGAACATCACGGTCGGTTACGGTGACCTCTACGTCACGGTCTACGGCGGCCGCACGCGCCTGGTCGGCATTCTGCTCGGCCGCGGCCTGAACATCGATGAAGCCAAGGCAGAGCTCAACGGCGTTACGTTGGAATCTCTTGTGGTAGCCGAGCGCGTTGCGCGTGCCGTTCTCGTCAGAATTGGCCGCGGCGAGCTTGATGCCCGGGATTTCCCGCTCCTGCTGCACATCAACGATATCCTTCAGAAGAAAACACCGGTCGCAATTCCTTGGGATCATTTCGCGTAAGCGTTCAAATCAGTGTCATGACAAAAACACACGTCACCTACACCAAGGATGTCCCCTCGCTCGGCCATTACGATGTGGTTGTCTTAGGCGGAGGTCCCGCCGGTGTTTGCGCTGCGATCGCAGCAGCCGAGCAGCACGCATCCGTCCTGCTGGTCGAGGCCAGCGGTATGCTTGGGGGAATGGCCACCACCGGTCTGGTCGGACCGCTGATGACCAGCTATGACCGCGAGGGAAACCGCCCTGTCGTCGGAGGGCTGTATCGAAAGATTCTGGCCGGCTTGGAAAAGCACGGCGGCGTCATCTTCCCCGAAGAAACAGATGCCCCCAGCATTCACACCTCATTTATCACCCGATATCATCGGCACGTAACCCCCATCGACTCTTTCGCACTGCAGGTCACACTTGATGAAATGACGGCTAAGGCCGGTGTCAACGTATTGCTCTATACCCGCTTTGTGGACTGCATCTGCAGCCAAAGCAAAATCAGCACGGTCATTCTGGCGGCGCTGGAAGGGCTGCGCTGTGTGACTGCCGCACAATTCATCGACTGCACCGGCAATGCCGACGTCGCTGTCGCAGCCGGTGTGCCCACCTGGAAAGGCGAGGAAGAAAGCGGTATTCCCCAGCCGGCAACCCTGATGTTTGAGGTGGATAACGTAAACGACGG
>JAFWBJ010000068.1 GCA_017507145.1 Clostridia bacterium
AGAGGTGCAGAAGGGCAACGCCCCCGAGGAGCGCAAGCTCCAGCGCCTGTTCCGCAACTACGAGGCCTGCCGCATGATAAAGCGCTGCAACGACTTTGGTGCGGGCGGCGTCTCGGTCGCAGTCGGCGAGCTGGCTGACGGCCTGGAGATTGATCTCAACGCTGTTCCGAAGAAGTACGAGGGCCTTGATGGCACCGAGCTGGCCATCAGTGAGTCCCAGGAGCGCATGGCGGTCGTTCTTGCCCCCGAGGACGTGGAGGAGTTCCGCGCCCTGGCCTCCAGCGAGAATCTGGAGTCGGCCATCGTTGCCACCGTCACCGATACCAACCGCCTCCGTATGCACTGGAACGGCAACATTATCTGCGATATTTCCCGTGACTTCCTCAACTCCAACGGTGCGCCCAAGACCACCCGTGTCAGCGTGCCGGTGGGCAAAAAGGTGGAGAAGAAGCCCGCCGCATCCTTCGGTGAGGCGATGAAGGCACTCTGCGCCGACCTCAACGTCTGCTCCAAGAAGGGCCTCTCTGAGCGCTTTGACTCGACCATCGGCGCGGGCAGTGTGCTCATGCCCTTCGGCGGCAAGCATCAGCTGACCCCCGCACAGGCGATGGCGGCCAAGTTGCCGGTGCTGGGCGGCGAGACCAAGACCTGCTCGGTCATGAGCTGGGGCTACAACCCCTTCATCACCGAGGCCGATCCCTATACCGGTTCCTACCTGGCAGTCGTTGAGTCTGTCTCCAAGCTGGTCGCCGCAGGTGCGCCGCTGGATGACTGCTACCTCACCTTCCAGGAGTACTTTGAGAAGCCCGGTACCGATCCGTCCCGTTGGGGCAAGCCCTTTGCAGCCCTGCTGGGTGCCATGTCGGCGCAGCTCGATCTCGGCTTTGCGGCCATCGGTGGCAAGGACTCGATGAGCGGCTCCTTCGATGACCTCGATGTTCCCCCCACGCTGGTCTCCTTCGCCATCACCACCGCCAAGACCGACGAGGTGCGCTCGGCTGAGTTCAAGCTGCCCACCTCCCGCGTGGTTTTGCTCCAGCCCAAGTACGACGAGGCCGGTATCCCCGATACTGCTTCGCTCAAGTCCATTTATCACCTCGTCCACACCCTTCTCACCACCGGCAAGGCGCTGTCCGCCTGGACGCCGGTTGGCGGCGGCGTGGCTGAGGGTATCCTCAAGATGTGCCTTGGCAACGGCCTGGGCTTCCGCTTCGCTGACGGCCTTGACGATGATCTGCTCTTCGGCCTCCGCGCCGGCGCGTTCATCCTCGAGATGGCTGACAACGATAATGTCGGCGGCATCGTCCTCGGTGAGACCACCCTTGCGTATGAGCTCGTCCGCGGCGGCGAGAAGCTTGATCTGCGTGAACTGCAGGCGATCTATGAGGGCCGCCTGGAGGAGATTTTCCCCTGCAACATCAAGATGCCCGAGACGAAGGTCGAGGCGTACAGCTTTACCGCCGAGACCCGCCCCGCACCCAAGGTTGGCGTGGCCAAGCCGCGCGTGCTGATCCCCGTCTTCCCCGGCACCAACTGCGAGTTCGACTCTGCCCGCGCCATCGAGCGTGCCGGCGGCGAGGCCGAGATCATGGTGCTCAACAACCTCACGCCTGCCGGCGTTGCCGCATCGGTTGAGCGCTTTGCCAAGCTGATCGAGGAGTCCCAGATCATCTTCATCCCCGGCGGTTTCTCGGGTGGTGACGAGCCCGACGGTTCGGGTAAGTTCATCACCGCATTCTTCCGCAACCCGCAGATCAAGGAGGGCGTTGCTCGTCTGCTGGGCCAGCGCGACGGTTTGATGGCCGGTATCTGCAACGGCTTCCAGGCGCTGATCAAGCTGGGCCTGGTGCCGTTCGGTGAGATCATCGACACCGATGTGACCTGCCCGACCCTGACCTATAACACCATCGGCCGCCACCAGTCCCGCATGGTGCGCACCCGCATCGCGTCGAACAAGTCGCCGTGGCTGGCCAAGACCGAGGTCGGTCAGATCTACACCGTGCCGATCTCGCACGGTGAGGGCCGCTTCCTCGCCACCGATGATGTCGTAGCCAAGCTGGCTGCAAACGGCCAGATCGCGACCCAGTATGTCGATCTCGCCGGCAACCCGTCGATGGACATCCTTGCCAACCCCAACGGTTCCATCGCCGCCATCGAGGGTATCACCTCCCCCGACGGCCGCGTCTTCGGTAAGATGGGCCACAGCGAGCGCATCGGCGACGGCCTCTACTGCAACGTGGACGGCCTGTACGACATCGGTATGTTCGCATCGGCTGTCGAGTATTATAAAATCTAACCGGAAAGGGATGGACGAAAGTCCATCCCTTTTTGCTGAAAAAATCATACCCCAGCCGCAAAATTTGCTGGAAACATTCACAATTTTGTGCTATACTATCTTCAACAACGCAAACGAGGTGATCCCATGCTGACCGAATCCAGCCAAAGCCTTCTGCTCATCATCAATCCGACCGCAGGCAAGCTGCGGGCAAAGACCAGTATCTACGATATTCTCGGCCCGCTCTGCGCTGCGGGCTACCGTGTGACGGTTTACACCACGGCTGCGCGCGGCGAAGCCACTGAGATCACGCGGAAATTCGGCGCGGAATTTGACCGGATCCTGTGTGTTGGCGGGGACGGTACCCTCAATGAGGTGGTCGACGGCCTGCTGACCGGCGGCATTTCCCGTCCGCTCGGCTACATCCCGGCCGGCAGTACCAATGATTTCGCGGCAACACTGGGCCTTGTCGGCGACCTGTCGGCATCGGTGCGGGCATATTTGACCGGCCGGCCGCGCGCGCTCGACATCGGCTGCTTCAACCATCACCGCCATTTCAGCTACATTGCTTCCTTCGGCGCGTTTACCTCGAGCTCCTACACCGCGCCGCAGACCGCCAAAAATGCGATCGGACACCTGGCCTATGTGCTCGAGGGGATCAAGGATCTGCCCTCCCTGCAGCCGGTCGAGCTCTCTGCCGAAACCGATGACGGACGAAAATTTGAAGGCAGCTTTATCTTCGGCGCGGTCAGCAATTCCACGTCGATCGGCGGTATGGTCAAGCTGGATGCATCGCTGGTCGATCTCTCGGACGGCGAGTTTGAGCTGCTCCTGATCCGTATGCCGAAGACCATCGCCGAGCTGAATCGGATCCTAATTGCTCTCACCTCGCGCGATTATGCCTCGGCTGCAGAAATCACCCTGACCCGCACCCGGGCGCTGACTGTGAAAACGGCGGCACCCCTTTCCTGGTCGCTGGACGGCGAGTTCGCCGAGGGCGGCTGCGTGACGGAGATTTCTGCCATCCCCCGCGCGATCCAGCTGATCGTATAAGCGAAAGGAGACCGACATGCGTGCAAAAGAAACCCTGCCCGAGGGGTATCGGGAGATTCTGGCGATCGATCTGCAGAAGGACAAGCGGCTGATGTTGTGGGTCAATCTGATTGGTGTCGGCATTGCACTTCTGCTTGTTGTGCCGATGCACTTCGTCGTGCCGATTTCCACCCTTTTTGATATGAGCCGTGGGTTCGGCGCCTATATCCTTCGCTTTGCCGTTCTGATCGCGGCCTCGGTTGCGTACATTGTTCTGCATGAACTGGTGCACGCGGCGGCCATGCGCTTCTACGGCTGCACGCGGGTGAAATTCGGTTTTACCGGTGAGTATGCCTTCGCCGGGAGCGATTGGTATTTTGACAAAATCGCTTACCTTGTGATCGCTCTGGCGCCGGTCGTACTGTGGGGGGCGGTGCTGGCGGTACTGAATGGGCTGGTGCCGACGTCGTATTTCTGGGTGGTGTATCTGCTGCAGGTCACCAACCTCTCGGGCGCGGCCGGGGATTTGTATGTCACCTGCCGGTTTGCCCGCCTGCCTCGAACGATCTTAGTCGGGGACAGCGGCGTGGCCATGCGGGTGTATGCTCCGCCGCAGGAATGAAGAGAAGAAAAAAAGATGCGCTGACTGCGGGCAGCGCATCTTTTTCGTGATGACTCAGAGCTTCTTCTCGAGAAGCATGCCGATGATCATGCCAACCGCCGAGACGGCGACATAAATGGGCAGGTAGATCCAGCCCGAGGGATGGATCATAAAGAACAGGGTGGGGAGGAAGAGGACCGCCGACGCGATGAGCAGCGGAACCGAGAACCCCTGACTGTAGCCGAACACGATCGAGCTGACACCGACGATCAGCGGGATAACGATGGAGAGCACCGTTACCGTGGACGAAGCGTCATGCGCGAACAGCGGGCAGATGAGATAGCAAGCCAGAATAATCACCAGATAAGGGATGAGGGCGAGCAGCTTTTTTTTCATGATAAAACCTCCAAGTGCGAATATGGGTGGTACGGGTAACAGGGGTCGAACCTGCACGGTTGCCCACCGGATCCTAAATCCGGCGCGTCTGCCAATTCCGCCATACCCGCATGATTATCTATCATACCACAAAATGCGCGGCTTGTCAAGAGTGGCTTTTTGTCCGGCGGGGCAGGGGGCGGAGATGTTTTTGTGAAAATCGTAAAAAAAGTCGCGATTATTTTCCGCAAACCTATGGCTTTTTGTTGCGATTTCGTGTATAATGATGATGAATCCTGCGCAGTGCATGAAACAGCGCGGCGCAATCATCGAAAAAAGGAGGCAGCCGACGGAGAGTTTTACGGTTCGGCTGAACGGGTATGCTGATTAAAACCATAGTGGATTTGCTGGATGCCAATGTACTTTGCGGCAAAGAATTGCTGGAGAACGAAATCCATTCCGCATGCGGCAGCGATATGATGAGCGATGTGCTGGCCTATGTGAAAGAGCAGGCCGTCCTGCTGACCGGCCTTGTCAATCCGCAGGTGATTCGCACGGCGATGATGATGGACATGCGCTGCGTTGTTTTTGTGCGCGGCAAGAATCCCAGTGAGGATATGATCGAGTTGGCTGCGGAAAACGGGCTTGTGCTCCTGTCCACGGCCGAGCGCTTATATGTGGCTTGCGGCAAGCTGTATGCTGCCGGCCTTGCAGGGGACGGTGAGCAATCATGACGGCGGATGTGCTGAAATATCATTTTACTGTGGTCGGCGGAGACTTTACCTCTGCGGGCAAGGCATCGGTCAACGTCAAAAAGCTGCTCCGCCAGCTAGGCATCGCGCCCGACATCATCCGCCGCGTGGCCATTGCCATGTACGAGGGCGAGATCAATATGGTCATTCATGCCAACGGCGGCACGGCTGATCTGGAGATTTATCCCGATTCTATTGTTATTATCCTTGCCGACTCCGGCCCGGGTATTCCCGATATCGATCAGGCTATGCAGGAGGGATTCTCCACCGCACCTGACAACATCCGGTCGCTGGGCTTTGGCGCAGGCATGGGTCTGCCCAACATGAAGCGCTATACCGATGAGATGAAGATCGACACTGAGGTTGGCGTGGGCACAACCGTAACTATGACCATCCGCCTCTGATCCGCGTGTGCGGAACGACAGAACTGCAGAAGGGAGATAAGGATAACTGTGTCTGAACAATACCGTCATTCTGTGTCGCTGGATCTGGATAAATGCAAAGGATGCACCAACTGCCTCAAACGCTGTCCGACCGAAGCAATTCGTATTCGGGGTGGGCATGCGGTCATCAAAAGCGAGCGCTGCATTGACTGCGGCGAGTGCATCCGTGTCTGTCCCTACCGTGCCAAGATCCCCAAGTGCGACAAACTGGAGGACTTTGCAGATTATAAATGGAAGATCGCCATTCCTGCCCCGGCGCTGTACGGGCAGATTGATAAGCTGGACGATCTGGACTACATTCTGACCGGCCTGGTCGAGCTGGGCTTTGACGATGTCTTTGAAGTCGCACGGGCGGCTGAGCTTGTCTCTGAGTACACGCGGCGCTATCTTCGCCGTGAGGACGTGGTTAAGCCGGTGATCTCGTCGGCCTGCCCGGCGGTCGTACGGCTGATCAGCGTGCGCTTCCCTTACTTACTTGACAATGTCCTGCCCATTATGCCGCCGGTCGAGTTGGCTGCACGGTTGGCCAAGCAGGAAGCAATGCGCCGGCATCCCGAACTGAAGGAGAAGGATATCTGCGCGCTCTTCATCTCGCCCTGTCCGGCGAAGGTGAGCTATGCGCGCAATCCCATCGGCGTGGAGAAGAGTGCCATCGACGGCGTGCTGTCGATCAGCGACATCTACTTCCGCCTGGTGCCGGCCATGAAGAAATTCGAGACTCCTTATGTTACCTCGCGTTCGGGCATCATCGGCATCAGCTGGGCCGGATCGGGCGGCGAATCGTCGGCGCTGCTCAACGATAAGTATTTGGCGGCCGACGGTATCGAGAACATCATCAAGGTGCTGGACGAAATCGAGAAAGAGAACTTTGCCGGCCTGGAGTTTATTGAACTGAATGCCTGCAGCGGCGGCTGTGTGGGCGGCGCGATGAATATGGAGAATCCGTTCATCGCCAAAGCGCGCCTGCAGAATCTGCGCCGCTTCCTGCCGGTATCGCAGAACCGTGTGCAGGACATTGCCGGGCATGATGATGAAGTGCCGGAGGAGGTTTTCTGGAGCACCGGTGTGACCTACGAACCCATCCTGCAGCTGGACGAGAACCGCGCAGAAGCGCTGCGCAAAATGCAGCGGATGCAGGAGATCGGCGGCCATCTGCCCAATTTGGACTGCGGCTCCTGCGGCGCGCCCAGCTGTATGGCGCTGGCCGAAGATATTGTGCGCGGCGAGGCGGATGACAGCGACTGCGTGATCCGCATGCGCCAGCAGATCGAGGACATCTGGCGTACGATGGGCCGGATGGTCCATGACGGAGAGTAAGAAGGGAAGGATACCATGCTGGTAAAAGAGATTATCGACAAGCTGGAGCTGGAGGTGCTGAATCTGGCCGACGGCGAGCGTGAAGTGAGCGGCGGTTATACCGGCGACCTCTTGAGTTGGGTCATGGGCCGTGCCGAGAGTCACATGATGTGGGTGACGATCATGACCAATGTCAACATTCTGGCGGTTGCGTCGCTGCGCGATCTGCCGGCTGTGCTGATTGCCGAGGACGCCGAAATTGCCCCCGAGATCGTTGCTAAGGCGGCTGAGCAGGAGATCAATCTGCTCCGCAGCCCGAAATCTGCCTATGCCTTATGTGTCGGGCTGGGGCAGCTTCTCGCCTGACATGGCCTGCTTTTACGATTTTCACATCCACTCCTGCCTTTCCCCTTGCGCCGACAACGCCATGACGCCGGCAACCATTGCCGGCATCGCGGCCCTCAACGGCCTGCGAATGGCGGCCATCGCCGACCACAATTCGGCGGGAAACCTGCCGGTGTTCTTCGACGCCTGCCACGCGTACGGTGTACTGCCGGTAGCGGGGATTGAGGTGGAGTCGGCTGAGGCGGTGCATGTGGTCTGCCTCTTCCCACAGTTGGAGCAAGCCATGCGCTTCTGGCGGGAGACGGTTCAGCCGGCCATGATGCCGGTCAAAAACAAGCCGGCCATCTTTGGAGATCAGAATTATGTGGACGAGGATGACAATGTCATCGCGACCGAGCCGATCCTGTTGATTACCTCCACGGCACTCACGCTGGAAGAGGTCGCGGCTGCCGCACGTGCGGCAGGCGGTGTGCCGTTCCCGGCTCATGTGGACCGGCCGTCGAATGGGCTGATCGAGATCCTCGGTACGATCCCCCCAGAGCCGGGCTTCCGCTGTGTGGAGTTCAACGATGCTGAGAATATCGCTACACTGCGCAGTCAGCATCCGGCGTTGACCGGCATGGCGACCCTGACCAACTCGGATGCGCACTACCCCGACCGCATCAATGAGGCCTGTCATGCTCTGCCGCTGGGCGAGCCGGACGAGGACGATGCAGTGCTGCTGGAGCGGCTGTTCCGCTTTCTTACGCATGGTTAAACTGGCGTAAACAGGATAATGTTCATATCCTTAACAAATATCGTCGGATTTTGGGTCTATGATGGATGCAGGATGTAAAATTTTTTGAGAAATTTATCACAAAGTATAGATTTTTTTTTGATTTTGATGTATAATTATCTAGATGTATTATGCGGATGTGCCAATTTGTTTTTCCGCCGCATCTGAACCCCTTAATTTTTGTTTATTATTAATCCCAACAGGAGGTAATTCAACCATGAAAAAGAAATTGACGACAGTTCAATTTCGCGGCACCAAGGAGCAGGAAGAGAAGCTCCTTGAGGTCATCGAAAAGTATCGCGGCACAAAGGGTGCCATGATGCCGATCCTGCAGGAAGCGCAGGATATCTATGGTTATCTGCCCATTGAGGTGCAGAAGATCATCGCCGAGAAGACCGGCACTCCGCTGGAGGAAATCTTCGGCATCGTGTCCTTCTACGCACAGTTCGCACTTAATCCCAAGGGTGATGTTTCGATCGCAGTCTGCCTTGGCACGGCTTGCTACGTCAAGGGCTCGGGCGACCTGATCAACAAGATCCAGGAGAAGCTGAATGTCGAGCCGGGCAGCACCACACCCGACGGCAAGTTCACCCTTGAGGCGACCCGCTGCATCGGTGCCTGCGGTCTTGCTCCTGTTCTGACCATCAACAACGATGTCTACGGCCGTCTGACGGTTGCTGACCTGGACGGTATCCTCGAGAAGTATCTGTAATGAAAGAGCTTTCGCTCAACATCCTGGATATTACGCAGAATTCCATCACCGCGGGGGCGAGTGAGATCGCCATTACGCTCGACGAAGATGCGGCCGGCTGGCTGACACTCGTGATTGCCGATAACGGATGCGGCATGACCGAGGAAGTGCTTCGCCGGGTACGCGACCCCTTCTACACCACCCGCACGACACGCAAAGTAGGCATGGGCATCTCGCTGCTTCAGCTTGCCGCTGAGCAGACCGGCGGTGCACTGACCATCGATTCGGTGCATGAGTCGGTTGATCCGCTTGCGCATGGGACGACCCTTCGGGCAACGTTCGATACGAAAAGCATTGATTTCCCGCCGCTGGGCGATATTGTGGACACCCTGTGTGTCACCATTCAGGGGCATCCGGAAATCGACTATGTCTACACCCACACGACCTCGGCCCGCACGGTTCGGCTTAACACGGCTGAGCTGCGTGAGGTGCTGTGCGATGTCTCGCTTGGCGAGTTTGCGGTGATCGAGTGGATTCGCGAATATCTGACTGAGCAATATGAAGCCAAAAATTCAACACATAACGAATGAAATATCGGAGGTTTGCGCAACATGAAAAGTTTAGCTGAACTTGCTGCAATCAAGGAAAGAATGAAGGATAAGGTTGCCATTCGCGAAGGCTCTGGCGCGCTGCGTGTCGTCGTCGGTATGGCTACCTGCGGCATCGCTGCCGGCGCACGTCCCGTGCTCGGCGCTTTTGTCGAAGAGATCAATCGTGCTGGCCTGACTGAGAAGGTTACGGTTACCCAGACCGGCTGCATCGGCATCTGCCAGTATGAGCCCGTCGTCGAGGTTTTCGAGGACGGCAAAGAGAAGGTTACCTACGTGAAGATGACTGCCGAGAAGGCTGCTCGCGTTGTTGCAGAGCACATCAAGGGCGGCAAGATCGTCGAAGAGTACACCATCGGCAACAAATAAGCAGGAGGAAGATTGACTATGATTCGCTCACATGTATTGATCTGCGGCGGTACCGGTTGTACTTCTTCGGGCAGCATGGCGCTTCGCGATGCGCTTGAGAAGGAACTGGAAGCCAAGGGCCTGACCGAAGAAATTAAGATTGTTACCACCGGCTGCTTTGGCCTCTGCGCCCTCGGCCCGGTTATGATCGTCTACCCGGACGGCACCTTCTACAGCATGGTGCAGCCCACTGACATCCCTGAGATCGTGGAAGAGCACCTGCTCAAGGGCCGCCCTGTTGAGCGCCTTGAGTATCATGAGAAGACCGGCGACCACCACGTTGCCAACTCGCTCAACGAGACCAACTTCTACAAGAAGCAGAAGCGCGTTGCGCTTCGTAACTGCGGCGTCATCAACCCTGAGGTGATTGACGAGTACATCGCAATGGATGGTTACGCAGCCCTGGGTAAGGTGCTGACCGAGATGACCCCTGAGCAGGTCATCGATACCATCCTCGCTTCCGGCCTCCGTGGCCGCGGCGGTGCAGGCTTCCCCACCGGTAAGAAGTGGCAGCTGGCCCGTAACCTGGTTCAGGACGGCGGCAAGAAGTATGTTGCTTGTAACGCAGACGAGGGCGACCCCGGTGCGTTCATGGATCGCTCCATCCTCGAGGGTGACCCGCATGCGCTGATTGAGGCTATGGCCATCGCCGGTTACGCAATCGGCGCTGACGAGGGCTTCGTCTATGTCCGTGCTGAGTATCCGATCGCGATCCAGCGTCTGGATATCGCCATCAAGCAGGCCCGTGAGTACGGTCTGCTCGGCAAGAATATCTTCGGCACCGGCTTCAACTTTGATATGTCCATCCGTCTCGGCGCCGGCGCGTTCGTCTGCGGCGAGGAGACTGCTCTGATGACCTCCATCGAGGGTAACCGCGGTGAGCCGCGTCCCCGCCCGCCTTTCCCGGCTGTCAAGGGTCTGTTCGAGCGTCCTACCGTGCTCAACAACGTCGAGACCTATGCAAACATCGCCCAGATCATCCTCAACGGTCCCGAGTGGTTCTCCTCCATGGGTACCGAGAAGTCTGCCGGTACCAAGGTATTCGCCCTTGGCGGTAAGATCACCAACACCGGTCTGGTTGAGATTCCCATGGGTACCACCCTGCGTGAGGTCGTCGAGGAGATCGGCGGCGGCATCCCGAACGGCAAGAAGTTCAAGGCTGCTCAGACCGGTGGTCCTTCCGGCGGCTGCATCCCCGCGCACCTGATCGATACCCCCATCGACTATGATAACCTGCTCGCCATCGGCTCGATGATGGGCTCGGGCGGTCTGATCGTCATGGACGAGGATAACTGTATGGTTGACATCGCCCGCTTCTTCCTCGACTTCACCGTCGATGAGTCCTGCGGTAAGTGCACGCCCTGCCGCGTCGGTACCAAGCGCATGCTCGAGATCCTCGACAAGATCATCGCCGGCAATGGCGAGCTTGAGGATATCGACCGCCTTGAGGAGCTGGCTGAGTACATCAAGTCGGCCTCCCTCTGCGGCCTTGGCCAGACGGCACCCAACCCCGTTCTCTCCACCCTGCGTTATTTCCGCGATGAGTACATCGCACACGTTGTCGATAAGAAGTGCCCTGCAGGCGTCTGCAAGAATCTGCTTTCTTACGTCATTGTTGCCGACAAGTGTAAGGGCTGCACGGCCTGCGCACGTGTCTGCCCGGTCGGTGCGATCAGCGGCTCGGTCAAGCAGCCTCATGTCATCGACACCGCCAAGTGCATCAAGTGCGGCGCTTGCATGTCCAAGTGTAAGTTCGGCGCCATCATCAAACAGTAAGAAAGGAGAATTGTGGATCTATGGAAACGGTAAAGATCAAAATCAACGGCCGTGAGTATGACGTTCCGAAGAATGCCACGGTTCTGGAAGCTGCCCGTGCAGCGAAGATCGATATTCCTACCCTTTGCTACCTCAAGGACATCAATGAGATCGGCGCCTGCCGTCTCTGCCTGGTCGAGGTCAAGGGTGCGCGCGGTCTTGTGACCTCCTGCGTATACCCCGTCAACGAGGGCATGGAAGTGTTCACCAACACCCCCAAGGTTCAGCAGGCCCGTAAGCTCAACCTCGAGCTGCTGCTCTCGAACCATGATAGAAAGTGCCTCTCCTGCGTCCGCAGCACCACCTGCGAGCTGCAGAAGCTCTGCCGCGACTACGGCGTAGAGGAGACCCATTTCGGCGGTCTGCGCACCGAGTACGAGATCGACGACTCCTCGCCGTCTATCGTTCGCGACAACAACAAGTGTATCCTCTGCCGCCGCTGCGTAGCTGCCTGCCACAAGATGCAGGGCATCGGTGTCATCGGTCCCAACGACCGTGGCTTCGACACTCACATCGGCTGTGCGTTCGAGGCAAAGCTGGCTGATACCACCTGTATCAACTGCGGCCAGTGCATCGTTGCCTGCCCCGTCGGCGCTCTCTACGAGAAGGACGACACCCAGAAGGTTCTGGATGCCATCGCTGATCCCACCAAGCATGTCGCGATCTGTGCTGCTCCCTCCATCCGCGCGACCATCGGCGAGAGCTTCGGCTACGCCCCCGGTACCGATGTCGAGGGCAAGATGGTCGCCGCAATGAAGGCTCTCGGTTTTGACGGCGTCTATGACATGAACCTCACCGCTGACCTCACCATCATGGAAGAGGCCACCGAGCTGCTTGACCGCGTCAACAACGGCGGCAAGCTGCCCCTCATCACCTCCTGCTCGCCCGGTTGGATCAAGTACTGCGAGCACTACTTCCCGCAGTTCACCGACAATCTGTCGACCTGCAAGTCTCCTCAGCAGATGTTCGGCGCAATGTATAAGACCTACTACGCACAGAAGATGGGTCTGGATCCCAAGGACATCGTCTTCGTTTCGGCTATCCCCTGCACCGCGAAGAAGTTCGAGGTGGGCCGCGACGGCCGGTCCGCAGCCGGTGTTCCTGATGTGGATGTTGCCATCACCACCCGCGAGCTTGCCCGCATGATCGAGAAGGCCGGCATCGACTTCTGCTCGCTTGACGACGAGAAGTTTGACGCTCCCTTTGAGATCGGTTCGGGTGCCGGCGCGATCTTCGGCGCAACCGGCGGCGTGATGGAGGCTGCTCTCCGTATGGCTGCTGAGGTTATCCTCGGCGAGAAGCTTGAGAAGGTCGAGTTCAACGATGTCCGCGGTATCGAGGGCATCAAGAAGGCTGCTTACAAGCTGGGTGATATGGAAGTCAAGGTCGCTGTCGCCAGCGGCACGGCCAACGCCAAGAAGCTGCTTGAGGCCATCGAGGCCGGTGAGCTGGATGTCCAGTTCGTCGAGATCATGGCTTGCCCCGGCGGCTGTGTCAACGGCGGCGGTCAGCCCTACCAGCCCGCAGTCGTCCGCAACAACGTCAACCTGCGCGAGCTCCGTGCGTCGGTCCTGTACAACGCAGACGCCAAGATGGATCTGCGCAAGTCGCAGGACAACCCCGCTGTCAACCGCCTGTACGAGGAGTTCCTCGGCAAGCCCGGCAGCCACAAGGCACACGAGATTCTGCACACGCACTACGTTAAGCGTGGTATGTAAAAATTTAAGGGAGGAAGCTTCGGCTTCCTCCCTTTTTCTTGAGGTTTTGCCCCGAACCCCAACCTCGCGCATTCGCCAAGCGCTTTCCCGCTTCGGAAAATGAAGGTGTTGGATGCGAAAACGCCAAGCTGAACACTCAGCTTGGCGTTTTGTGTTGCACGGAAGCGTTACTGCTCTTTTTCGAAGATCAGATCGATTTCCTGGGTGTGTCCCGTTCCGCGCTGTTTGGTGGGGATGCATCCGACAAATCGCCAACCATTCGCGGCACGTTTGTCAATGATGGAACGGTAATCCTCGATGCAGTAGATATTGCCGGAGCCGAGACCCCAGCCGCCAAAATCGCAGCTGACCGTCTCATATTCATATTTGTACATGGAGACACTCCTCCTTTTCGCTTTCTTTTGCTGCTTGAATCATTTGTTACTTCGACGAGCCGAAAATGCCGCGGATGATCGAGCGGCCGATCTCGCGGCCGATGGCGCTGAGGGCGCTGTTGGCGGTACGGCTGACGGCCTTTGTAACGACTTTCGTGACCTTTTGGGTCGTAGCCTTGGCGGCTTTGTTCTTTTCTTCGGCTTCTTTTGCCGCTGCTTTTTCTGCTTCGGCTTTTTCGATGGCGGCCAGCTTGGCCTCCTCGTCCTTCACGAGCAGCTCATAGGCTGATTCGCGGTCCATCTGCTGGCTGTATTTGATGAAGAGGTCGCTGTTGTCGATCACCTTCTTGCGCATGTCGTCGGGGATAGTACCCATCTTGCTCTGCGGCGGCAGGATCCAGGCGCGCTCGACGACCGAGGGAGCGCCCGATTCGTCGAGGAAGGAGACGAGCGCTTCTCCGGTGGAGAGCTCGGTGATGACGTCCTTGGTGGCGAAATTCGGGTTGGGGCGGAAGGTGTCGGCGGCGGTGCGGACGGCCTTCTGCTCGGCGGGCGTGTAGGCGCGCAGGGCGTGCTGGACGCGGTTGCTCAGCTGGGCAAGGACGGGATCGGGCAGGTCGGAGGGACTCTGCGAGATGAAGTAGATGCCGACGCCCTTTGAGCGGATGAGCTTGATGATCTGCTCAACCTTCTGCAGCAGGGCCTTGGGCGCGTCGGTGAAGAGCATATGTGCCTCGTCGAAGAAGAAGACGATGCGGGGCTTCTCAAGGTCGCCTGCCTCGGGCATCCGCTCATACAGCTCGGAGAGCATCCAGAGCATGAAGGTGGTGTAGAGGGTGGGATTCTGCGCCAGCTTGACGCTGTGCAGGATGTTGATGTAGCCGCGGCCGGTCGAGTCGGTGCGGATCCAGTCGAAGATGTCGAGGGCGGGCTCGCCGAAGAAGAGGTCGCCGCCGCTGTCCTCGAGGGTGAGGAGCGAGCGCTGCAGTGCGCCGATGGTCTGGGGCGCGACCGAGCCGTACTCGTTGGCAAAGGCCTTGCGGTTCTCGCCGACGTAACGCACCATCGCGCGCAGATCCTTGAGGTCGAGCAGGAGCATCCCCTGCTCATCGGCGATGCGGAAGATCATCTGCAGCGCGTCCGACTGCACTTCGGTGAGGTCAAGCAGGCGGGCGAGGAGGTAGGGACCCATGTCGGTGACGGTAGTCTTGACCGGATGGCCGAATTCGCCCCAGATGTCCCAGAAGCGGGTGGGGAAGGTGGTATAGGAGAAGTGCTCGCCGAGGCCCAGCTTAGTGATGCGCTTCTGCATCGATTCGCTGTCCTCGCCCGGCATGCACATGCCAGCCAGGTCGCTTTTGATATCGGCGAGGAAAACGGGGACGCCGAGGGAAGAGAAGGATTCGGCCATGACCTTGAGGGTGATGGTCTTACCGGTACCGCTGGCGCCGGCGATGAGGCCGTGGCGGTTGGCCTGATGGGGGAGCAGATAGACGGGACGGTCACCGACCGCCATCCAGATTTTGTTGTCGTAGAGCATGGGAGCACCTCCGAATCAATGAGATTTGCTGCGCCGAATGCAGAGGAGCAGGGCGCAGAGGGCCGAGATGAGCAGCATGGCGCCATAGGCCAGCGCGGCGAACAGGCTGAACAGCGTTTCGGCAAAGTAGGTCAGCCCGGGCATGATGCCAAAGCCGGGCAGGCCGTTATAATGTGCGGCCAGCAGAAGGGCGGCGGCAAGGGCGATCAGCTCGGTTCCGAGCAGGATACCCCAGCGCCGAACGGTCGGCCGGCGGATGGAGAAAACGAGCAGTACCGCCTGCACGGCCAGCACGAGCAGATAGAGGATGAGAAGCAGAATATCCATGGCGTTCTCCTGTCGGGCAAAGATACATGTTAATTATAGCGAAAAAAAAGCCGTTTGTCAATAGCCGTGCTCTTGACTTGGTGGGGTGGACGGTGTATAATCATCATATGAACTGACAGGAGGATAACGATGGAGATCAAAGCAATCGTATACACATCCAACACCGGTTACACAGCCGAATATGCGCATTTGCTTGGCCGGCGGACGGGCGTGCCGGTTCTGGCTTCGGAGGAGGCAGAGGCAACTCTGCCTAAGGGAACTGCTGTCCTCTACTTCGGTTGGCTGATGGCAGGGCAGATCAAGGGCTATCGCCGGGCGGCGCACCGCTATGCAGTGGCGGCGGTCTGCGGTGTCGGACTTGGTGCGACGGGCGGGCAGGATGCATCGGCCCGCAAGGCCAACCGCGTGCCGGCCGATGTGCCGGTCTTCACCTTGCAGGGCGGCTTTGATTTCTCCCGCCTGACCGGTATCTACCGCACGATGATGAAGACCTTCATCCGTGTCGTGGGTGGCCAGCTGGAAGCCAAGACCGACCGCACGCCCGATGAGGATCGCGTGCTGGAGCTGCTCCACCACGGCGGAAGCTGTGTCAGCGAGGAGAATCTCGCGGCGGTGCTGGCCTGGCTGGAAACAGAGGAAAAGAAGAACCACCTCAGCTGAGGTGGTTCTTCTTTTCCAGTTCGATGATGTCTGCGCCGAGCTGCTCGGCATCCTCAGG
>JAFWBJ010000069.1 GCA_017507145.1 Clostridia bacterium
CAGACCGAGGGGCGTGCACAGTTAGCGGTAAAATGAAAGTTCATTTACGCCGTTCCGAAATATTCCTCGCGGTTTGAACAACCGCGTTCCGCAAGCGGAAACGGAATATTTCCAAAACATAGTGCAGACCGAGGGGCGTGCACAGTTAGCGGTAAAATGAAAGTTCATTTACGCCGTTCCGAAATATTCCTCGCGGTTTGAACAACCGCGTTCCGCAAGCGGAAACGGAATATTTCCAAAACAAAGTGCAGACCGAAGCGGCAGCCTTGAAATATAAGCATATTTATTCGCGTGGGAGGTGGGTTTTCAGAATAATGGGAGGAATTAAGACAATTTGAATCCAAAGAAATTTTTCGCATTATTGAAACAAATGTCACACACCAGCTGCACCAAGGTGTCCATGTCGGCTGAGCAGAGCCCCGACTCTGCCCATTCTCCGATGCAGGCACAGAGGATGCGGCGGAAATAGGCCTGGCGCGGATAGGCGAGAGGCGTGCCCGCTTCCGTCGGCATGCCGAGCCAACGGCCGAGCGGCAACGCGGCGGCAAGTATCCGGATATGCTGGCGAAGTGCCTCAGGGGCGGCATCGGCTCGCCAAGTACTGCCCAAGCGCAGCCGTGGGTGCACAAGAACAAGATCAGCCATGGCGGCATCGTCGACGGGATTCTGCGCACAGAGCAGGGTGGGCGGCAGGACATCTTCCGTCTCCAGATAGGCAAACAGATCGGCCAGCGATGCCGGCGTTCCCGCCCCGAAGACAAGCTGTGCCGTCCAGCCGCGGCGGACAAATTCCTGTCCCAGAAAACGCATCAGCTGGGCGCAGATCAGCGCGGTTTGCTCGGCGTTGACGCCGCGGCCGTCGGTGGAAAGCGCAGTTTTGAGCGACTCGTTTGCATGGTAAGGGTTCGGCTTGACAAAGGCAGGCGGGCAGGGGAGGGTAAGCTGTGCACTGTGGCAGCCGTGCGCCGCGAAGCGGTCAAGTGCGGTTCGCAAAGCGGCCTCGAGCGAGGGAAGATCGGTGATGTCGGTCCGGTTCGCGTCCCCAAGCCCTGCGAGATAAGCGGCAATCCCGGGGCGGTTGACGGCGAAGAGCCGATCGGCGCAGAAGGTTGGCAGAACGCGGGTGCTGCTCTGCGGATCAGCCGCGATGGCTGCGTGATGCGTCAGGCTGTCGCAGGGGTCATCCGCGGTGCAGAGCAGTTTGACGTGCGCCTCAGCCAAAAGGTTTCTCGCACGGAAATCCGGTTCTGCCAGGCGCTCCGCCGTCAGAAGCCAGATGGCATCACAGCTTTCTTGTGTGAGCGGCAGATCACACCCAAAGGTCTCCCGCAGGGCAAGCTGATACCACAGGACATGCGGATTGCCGACCAGTTGAGGGAGACACCGGCACCAGGCGTGGAATTTTTCATAATCGGATGCCTGCCCGGTGATCAGATGCTCGTTAACGCCGCAGGCACGCATCAGCCGCTGTGCCGTGGTGTTTCCGGCAAGATAAAGCTCGGTGATATTGCTCCAGCGCCGATCTTTGGCGATGTCGGCCGCGGAGAGCCGGCTGCGGTAATCGATGACGGGCATTTTTTTTGCGTAAAGATGATAAAGCAGGCGCGCAGTTTGTGTGGTCAGGAGCGCGTTATGATCGGAAAAGGGGGGCACGATGATTCTCCTTCCGGGGCAGATTTGAGTTAGCCGAGCAGACGGCGAAGCAGGGAGAGCGAAGCGGCCAGCTTCTCCACCGCAAAACCGCCCTCGTGCATGACGGGCGACTCAAGCGTAACGCTTCCGGCATAGCCTCGTGCCAGAAGATCCGCCGTGAGCGCAGGAAAGTCGATCTTCCCCTCGCCGGGGTGCAGAATGGGGCGCAGGCGGGAGAAATCGCGGACTTCTCCCTCGCGCAGATCGCTGATGTGGATATGTGCCAGCCGGTCGCCGATCAGCCACGGCGTCTCGGTGAGTGCGGCAAGCTGTCCGTGAAAGGCGGCGAAGCGGGTGTCAAACACAAAGCGCTGGTCGGGGAAGGCGGCGTGAATGACGGCCAGATTAGCCATCGGATCAGCGGTGGTGCAGGGGACGTTTTCGATGAGCACCTCCAGCCCGGAATCGGCCGCGCGGGCGCGAAGTCGGTCAAGATAGCGCAGATTCCCCTCCAAGTGTGCATCCGAATCGAGGCCGCCCCAGAGGTGGATAACAATTTGCTTCGCGCTGATTCGCTCACCCATCGTACAGTTTTTGTCCCAAATGGAGAGTGCATCCGCGCAGAGCGCGCTGTCCTGTGTTGCCGCACCTGTGCTTAGGTGCGTGCCGATCTCCTTGTCGGCGTGGATAATGGGGAAGCGGAGTCCCGCATCGCTCAGCTCACGCGCCATCTCGGGCAGCCGATCGAGAAAAGCGGGCAGCATCATCAGTTCCAGCCCGTCCAGCGGGATAGCCTCGCAGAGTGCCGGCATGATCTGCAGAATATGACGGTAATTGTATCCGTTCACCCGGCCAATGATGGTGCCGGTCGAACAGTAAAGCGGTATGGCAGACATAATGATTCCTTTATTGGTAAAAATCGGTTTCTGTACCGGCGCGCGGTACAGCCCCTCCTCATTCTAACACAGATGAGAAGAAACTGCAAGGAATTTTTTGATTTTCTCTTCCATCTTACCATAATCTGTGGTATAATAGAAAATATCCATGCCAAGGAGACAAGCCATGTATTACTGTGACAGCCACCTGCATACGCACTTTTCATTCGACGGCGCGCCGGAGGCGACGGTCGACGCAGTCTGCTTGGCAGCCATTGCCCGAGGGCTCTCGGAGATCACCGTTACTGATCACTGCGATATCAACGGTGAAGTGGAGGGCATTTATGCCCCCTACCGGATGGAAGCGGCACGGGATGCCGTGATGGATGCGCGCGCACATTATGCCGGACGCCTGCAGATCAACTGGGGCGTCGAGCTGGGACAGCCGCATCAGTATCCCGAAGCGGCAAAGGCACTCATCGATGCCGGCGGGTTCGACTTTGTTCTGGGGTCGCTGCATAACCTCACCGGCGTGCCCGATTTCTGGTTTTTGCGCTACGAGGAGATGTCAGAGGTCCTTCTGCATCAGCTCTTTGCCCGTGCATTGCAAGAGATGGTCGAGGTTGTTCGCTTCCCCGGCGTGCATGCGCTGGCCCATCTGACCTATCCGCTGCGGTACGCCGCCATGGCCGGCCGCAAGGTGGATTTGGCTGAACATATCCCCGCCATCAGGGCGCTGTTTGCCGAAATGATCGCCCGGGGAATTGCACTCGAGGTCAACTATTCCACCCTCCGTGCGGGTCTTGGCTTCGCCATGCCCGATGAGCCGATCTTGCGGCTGTGGAGGGAGATGGGCGGCGAGCGGATCACGCTCGGCTCGGATGCACACCGGCCGGCCGACCTTGCCGGCGGGCTTGATGAGGCACTCGCCCTTCTGCAGCGGTGTGGATTCCATCAAATTGTTACCTATCGCGGCGGTCAGCCGTATGTCCATTCCATTGATTGAAGAAAGGATTGATCACTGTGGATCTTACCAATTTCAGCCTGCTCTATCCCGATGCCGAAAGCCAGCGCCGGCGATACAGCGGCGAGGACAGACCCGATATTGATGCAGATGTAGTCGAACAGCTCGGCCTGGGCGAACTGCTTGATCTGCATAACAGCGACATCATGGAGTATTTTACCGCTGACCCTGCGGTGATCACCTACCGTGCTGAAACCTTCGCCGATATGCTCGCGCATGAGGAACTTGGCAAGATGCTCAACGCCCTGATTCCGGTTCTGGGTGACGTTATGGAGCTGCGCCGGCTGGAAGCCGACAGCGGCGATACTGAGTCTTATCTGCTGAGCATTACCGAAATTGAACTCTATATTTCCAGCATCGAGATTCTCCACTCGGCCCTGCGCGATCTTCGTCCCAACCTCAAGAGCCGCGCCTTCCAGACCCTGGCCGATCGGATTCTTGAGCTGACCGAAAGCGAATACTATCGCAATCTCAACAAGAAACTCAGCGAACTGACCTCCCGCGTCCGTGAGATCAAGAGCGTGACGGTGGGCGTGAATCTGGATGCTCAGCTGCGGCCGAAAAATGCGGGCGTGCTTTCGATTAACAACGAGCCCTTCAAATCGGGCGACGTGCTGGAAAAAATCCTGCGCCTGGATTTTAAGAGCGACAACTACACCTGTATTGCCAATCTTGTTCCCTTCGGCAAAAAGCAGTCGGAGGATCAGAAGATGGCGCTGGGGCTTGCCTTCAATTCGGCCATCAATGAGGTTTATAAAGCATCGCTGCGCTCCTGGAAGAAGATCGTGCAGAGTTATGTGCTGGAAAACACCGATTTCCTGTTGAATCTGATGCCTGAGATTGAGCTGTTGGTCAAAGGAACCCGGCTGATGCAAGCGCTCATGGCGCGCGGCTGCAAGCTTTGCATGCCAACCATTCTGCCGTCAGCTGAACGCGGCTTCCGCGCCTGGGGACTGTATAACCCCGTAGTCGCCCTTAAGGTTGAGGACGAGATCGTAACCAACGACCTGATCTTTGACGAAAACGCATCGATCTATGTGCTCTCCGGCCCCAACCGCGGCGGAAAGTCGGTCATTACCTGCGCCCTTGGTCTTGCACAGGCCATGATGCAGCTTGGCCTGTATGTTCCCGCCGAGCGCGCCGAGCTGTCGCCCTGCGATGCGATCTTTACGCATTTTCCCAGTATCTCCAGCGATACCATCGACCATGGCCGCTTGGGCGAGGAGTGTGTGCGCTTGGGCGATATCTTCGACCGCCTCAGTGACCGAAGCTTGGTTTTGCTGGATGAATCGCTGTCGTCGACCGGTTCCTTTGAGGGGGCTGCCATTGCGACCGAGGTGCTGGCCGGCTTGAGCCGTGCACGTTGCCGCTGTCTCTTTTCGACGCACCTGCACGAGCTGGCGGCTGAAATCGACGGTATCAATGCCCGCACCGCAGAGTTCGGCGGCGGGAAGATCGATACCCTGGTGGCCGGCATTGAAGAGGGCAAGCGCTCCTTCAAGATCATGCGCGCCAAGCCCGACGGCAAGAGCTATGCACGGGACATTGCCGCTAAATACGGGCTTTCCTATGAGAATATTATGCAAAAAATCGAAAATAAAACCATGTGAGGGCGGAGGATTTGAAAATGGATAAGATTTTGAAAATGCTTGAAGACGATGCAACGCTGACCCCCGAACAGATTTCCGTGATGGTCGACAAAGAGGTCGGCGAGATCCGTGATATGGTCCGCCAGTACGAGCAGGACGGTATCATCCTTGGCTACAAGACGATCATCGACTGGGATAAGACCGACCGCGAATATGTCAGCGCCCTGATCGAACTGAAGGTGATCCCCCAGCGCGACCGCGGATTTGACAAGGTTGCCGAAAAAATCTACAATTATCCCGAGGTGCAGAGCGTTTATCTGATGTCGGGCAGCTTTGATCTGGCCGTTTTCATCGAGGGCAAGACAATGCGCGAGGTTGCGTATTTCGTTGCGCGGAAGCTCGCCCCGCTGGAGTATATCCAGGCGACGGCAACCCATTTCATCCTGCGCAAATACAAGGATAAGGGCGTTGTCTACGGCAAGGTCGAGATTGATGAAAGAGGGAATATCATTTGATGGAATATACGCAACTTCTTTCCCGGACAGTGCAGGGAATCAAGCCGTCCGGCATCCGCAAGTTCTTCGATTTGCTGGAGAATATGCAGGATGTAGTCGCACTGACGGTCGGCCAGCCCGATTTTGCTACGCCGTGGCATATCCGCGAGGCCGGAATCCAGAGCCTGGAGCAGGGAAAGACTTACTACACCTCCAATGCCGGCACCTTCGAGCTTCGCCGCTCGATCGCCGCATATCTGGATCGCCGTTTCTCCCTGCGCTATGATCCTGCCCACGAGATCGTGGTGACGGTCGGCGGCAGCGAGGCAATCGATCTGACCATGCGCGCGCTGATCGAGCCCGGCGACGAGGTCATCGTGCCGACCCCCAGCTTTGTCTGCTACGGTCCGCTGGTTGAGCTTTGCCACGGCGTACCGGTTTACATCCAGACCCAGGCAAAGGATAATTTCAAGCTGACCGCCGAGGATCTCCGCGCGGCCATCACTCCGAAAACCAAGCTGCTCGTCCTGCCGTTCCCGAACAATCCGACCGGCGCAATCATGACGCGCGAGGATCTTGAGGCGATTGCCGAGGTTTTGCGCGGGACCAATATTCTGGTGCTCTCGGACGAAATTTACGCCGAGCTGACCTACGGGCGCCGCCATGTCTCGGTGGCCGCCATCGACGGTATGTGGGAGCGCACCATCCTGACCAGCGGTTTCTCCAAGGCCTATGCCATGACCGGTTGGCGCTTGGGCTATGTCGCCGCGCCCGAGCCGCTTGCCCAGCAAATGCTCAAGATTCATCAGTTCGCCGTGATGTGCGCCCCGACGACCAGCCAGCTTGCGGCAATCGAGGCCATGGAGAACGGCGACGAGGATATCGCGTACATGGCCGATGCTTACAATCAGCGCAGACGCTGCATTGTCAAGGGCCTGCGGGATATGGGCCTGCCTTGCTTCGAGCCGGAAGGCGCATTCTATGTTTTCCCCGATATCAGTGGCTTCGGGCTCTCCTGTGAGGAGTTCTGCGAGCGTTTGCTTTATGAGAATAAGGTCGCAATCGTCCCCGGAACGGCCTTCGGTGCCGGCGGTGAAGGCTTTGCACGCATTTCCTATGCGTATTCGGTTAAACATATTCATGAAGCGCTGAATCGAATGGAGGATTTCCTCAAGAAACTGCGCTGAACAAATCCGGTGCTGAATTTAAGGAAGATAGAGCAATGAAAAAGCTTCTTGTCGTTGACGGAAATAGTATTCTGAACCGTGCCTTTTACGGTGTGCGTATGCTGACCACGCGCGACGGCCTG
>JAFWBJ010000070.1 GCA_017507145.1 Clostridia bacterium
CTGGCCGGTGTAGGCGTCGATAGCCATCTCGTCGGAATAACGAGCGCGACGACCGTCGAACTCATACTCCATGACGTGACGGGGAGCGTCGCAGTGCGTGCCGGTGTGCATGGTGCAGGTGATGCGCTGCGTCAGCACGCCGCCCTTAGCCATGGAATGAGCGCCAACGATCTCGGGCTTATCGAAATAAGGCCAACGCGGGATCTCAGCACCAAAGGGATGAGTCAGGTCAACAAATACGGTCTTACCCATTGTAAAATTACCTCCAAATAATAATTTATATTAGTCTTTCTTCTGCTTGGCAATATAATCGATCAGATACTCGCGCAGGCCGGTGTTGGAAGCCTGCATCTCCTCGGCGGTCCACTCCTGCCAGCCCTTGCCGGTCTTGAAGCCGTTGTCGCCGCGCTCAAGCATCTCAGCCAGGCACTTGGACGGCTCGTGGTTATCGGCCAGATAGGGCAGGATATAGTCGTGGATGTTCTTGCTCAGCTCGATGCTGACGAGGTCGGAGTTCTCCATCGGACCCATGACGGGCCAGCGCAGGCCGGGGCCGTACTTGCAGGCATCGTCCACGGTCTTGGCATCGGCGATGCCGTTCTCGACCATGTAGAAAGCCTCACGCCACAGGGCGTGCTGCAGACGGTTGGCGACGAAGCCGGGAACGTCCTTCTTGCAGTAGACGGGCTTCTTGCCGCAGCTGGTCATCAGCTCCATGGTCTCCTCGATGACCCACTCCTCGGTGGCGTCGGACTTGATGACCTCAACCAGCGGGATCAGGTGACCGGGATTCCAGAAATGGACACCGACAACGCGCTCGGGATGGGCGCACTTGGAGCCGATTTCGGTGGAGCTCATAACAGAGGAGTTCGTGGCAAGGATGCACTTATCGGAGCAGTACTGCTCGATCTCGCAGAAGAGCTGCTGCTTGGTCTCCATGACCTCGGGATAGCACTCGATGACGAAGTCCGCATCGGCGTAAGCTTCGGCCATGTCGGTGACGAAGTTGATACGGCTGAGGATAGCCTTCTTCTCTTCCTCGGTGGCGGCGCCGCGGGCGATCATGATGTCGAGGTTGTTCTCGATGGGCTCCCAGCGGTCCGGCTTGAGGCTACGGGTCTTGAGTTTGACGTTCAGCTCGGGGTTGGACGCAAAAACCTGCGCCAGGGCGTTGCCCATCATGCCGGCGCCGACGACGACCACGTTCTTAATGTTCATTTCGGTTTACTTCCTTTCAGCAGAAATACTTCTCGGAAAGATTACACAACCAGGTAACCGCCGGAGCAGTCGCAGTTCGCGCCGGTGATGAAGTCGGAAGCGGCGGAGCTGAGGAACAGAGCATAGCCGACGAAGTCGGACGGCTCACCCAGACGGCCGATCGGCTCACGGGCGAGGAAGTTCTTGTACACGGCGGAATCGGGATCGAACATCCACTCGGTCAGGTCACTGCGGAAGACAGTGGGGCAGATGGAGTTGACGTTGATGCCGTACTGAGCGGTCAGGTCGCAGGCCAGGCAGTTGACCATCAGGTCAGCGCCGCCCTTGGAGGTGCAGTAACCGGTGTAGCCGGCCATGCCGCGCTTGGAACGCTGAGAGGTGGTGATGACCATCTTGCCGCCCTTGCCCTGCGCGACCATCTGGTGCGCAACGTACTTGGCAACGATGTAAACGCTCTTGCAGTCGGCGTCCATGATGTACTGCCAATCCTCAACACTCTGATCCAGGACGTTCGCGGGCTTGTTGAAGCCGTGCGCAACAGCCAGGATGTTGATCTCGCCGTACTTGGCGACAACAGCCTTGATGAGCGCGTCCACATCCTCTTCCTTGGCGGGATCCGCGGCGAAGTAGGCGCAGTCGATGCCTTCGGCCTTGAACTCGTCTTCCAGAGACTGCAGCTTCTTGGCGTTACGCGCGGTCATGAAGACCTTGCAGCCGGCGTAGCCGTAGCCCTTTGCCAGAACGCAGCCCAGAGCGCCGGTCGCGCCGGTCACGAGAACCACTTTGCCCTCGACGGAGAACATGTTCTTGACAAAATCTTTTTCAATTGCTACCATTTCTAAAAACCTCCTAAAGTGTTTTAAAATTAGGCATTTTGTTGCAATATCTATGATAAGACAAGCGCGCTTTATATGCAATACAAACAATTTTGTAAGTAACTTACTTTTTTGTAAGTGAATTGTTGGATTTTTCAAATTTATATAGTATAATATGGTTGTTTTTAACAGGAGAAGCGGCTTTTCGGCCTTGTCAAAGGGGGATACAGCTTGGAATACGTCAATCCATATCACTATGTGCGAAAGTGTCTGCTCGGAAAGTGGAAGATGACGATTCTAAACCACATTCATCACTACGGATGCATTCGCTTCAACGAGACGCGCAAGACGCTGCCGATCAGCGAAAAAGTGCTGGCCGAGCAGCTGCGTGAGCTCGCGCTGGACGGCCTTGTGGAACGCATTCAGTACAACACCATTCCGCTGAAAGTTGAATATGTCCTCACCAGGCAGGGTCGGGAATTGATGCCCATACTTGACAGCCTGTACATTTGGAGCATCCGCCGGATGCATGAGCTCGGCATCAGCATTGATCCGGACGCTTTTGTTGTGCACACCGGAGATGCCTTCTCCGAAGCGCTTGGAGACATCATGGCAGATCTCGGCTATGATGAAGACGGGCTGCCGGTTGAAAAAGAAACAACGGAGGAATCTGA
>JAFWBJ010000071.1 GCA_017507145.1 Clostridia bacterium
GAAAATTGTTCTTTTAGATTTTACCTACAAGGTCAATGCTAGGCTTCAATGTTTCAGCACCTTGCTTCCACTTGGCAGGACATACTTCACCCGGATGTTTTCAATCCTCAACGCGTTCGCCGAGGATATTGCGGTATTTCTGGTAGAATTCCTCGAAGCAGCCGTTGTCGAGAGCTTCGCGGATTTTCATGGTCAGCTCGTTGTAGAAATGCAGGTTGTGCACCACGGCGAGGTGCATGCCAACCGCCTCCTTGGCCTTGATGAGGTGGCGGACATAGGAGCGGCTGTAGTGGCGGCAGGCCGGGCAGTCGCAGTCCTCGTCGAAGGGGCGGGGATCGAGGGCGTACTTCTCATTGAGCAGGTTCATCTTGCCGTGCCAGGTGAAGAGATTACCGTGGCGGGCATTGCGGCTGGGCATGACGCAGTCGAAGAAATCGACGCCCATGTGAATGGCCTCAAGGATATTGCAGGGCGTGCCGACGCCCATGAGGTAGCGGGGCTTATTGACCGGCATATGCGGCTCGACGGCGTCGATGATGCGGTACATATCCTCGGTCGCCTCGCCGACGGCCAGGCCGCCGATGGCATAACCGTCGAGGTCAAGCTCGGCGATCTTCTGCATATGCTCGATGCGCAGATCCTCGTAGGTGCTGCCCTGGTTGATGCCGAAGAGCATCTGATTGGGGTTGATGGTATCGGGCAGGCTGTTGAGGCGTGCCATCTCCTCCTTGCAGCGGACCAGCCAGCGGGCGGTTCTGTCGCAGGATTTCTTGACATAATCGTAGGGCGCGGGGTTCTCGATGCACTCGTCAAAGGCCATCGCAATGGTAGAAGCGAGGTTGGACTGGATCTGCATACTCTCCTCGGGGCCCATGAAGATGCGGCGGCCGTCGATGTGGGAGGCAAACTTGACGCCCTCCTCAGTGATCTTACGCAAGCCTGCCAGCGAGAAGACCTGGAATCCGCCCGAGTCGGTCAGCACGGGGCCGTCCCAGTTCATAAACTTGCGGATGCCGCCCATATCGTGAATGAGCCGGTCACCGGGGCGGATGTGCAGGTGATAGGTATTGGATAGCTCGACCTGGCAGTGGATATCGCGCAGCTCCATCGTTGTGACGCCGCCCTTGATGGCCGCGCAGGTGCCGACGTTCATGAAGACCGGGGTCTGGATGTCACCGTGCACGGTGTGCAGGACGCCCCGTCGGGCACGCCCCTCGGTTTTGATCAGTTCAAACATGTATCTATCCTCGTTCTTTCTTTATTCGCGGGAGAATTGCTTGTCCAGCGCCCGGTGGGTCAGCTCAATGGCGACCGGACGACCGTGCGGACAGACGGTAATATCGGGAAGCGACAGCAGGCGCTCGACCAGCCAGGCGATATGCCCTTCGTCATAGACACGTCCACCCTTGATGGCCGATTTGCAGGAAGCCTGATAGAGCGCACGCTCAAAGAGCAGATCGCGGGTCAGTTGGGCATTGCCCTCGTCGGCCAGGATCTGCGCGGCGATAAGCCCCAGCAGATCGGGTGCGATCACCGTAGACACGCCGTTCGGGATCTGTGTGATCTCGACGGTTGTGCCGTGGACGGTATACGAAAAACCGATCTCCTCGAGTTCAGCGCGGTATTCGGTCAGCGCCGTACACTCCTCGCCGGACATGACCAACGACAAAGGCGGCATCAGCAGCTGTGCCGCGCCTTCAACCTGGCGGATCTTTGCCTTGAACTCCTCGAAAAGGATACGCTCGTGCGCCGCGTGTTTATCGATGAGCAGCAGCGTTTCCCCGCGCTCAACCAGCACATAGCAATTGAAGGCTTCGCCGATGATGCGATAGGATGGCAGCAGCGGTTTCTCCTGCGCGGACAATTCTGCGGGCGCCGGTGAAACAGGCCTTGCGGTCGGCACAGACACCATCGCAGGCGCCGGTGAAACAGGCCGTGCGGTCGGCACAGACACCACCGCAGGCGCCGGCGGAACAGGCCGAACAGACGGCGCAGATGGCGCGGCGGATGCGGGAGACGCGGGAGACACGGGAGACGGTACCGCAGGACGCGGCGGCAGCGCATTGGCCGCGCGATATTCATCGGCGCTCATACGGGCAAAGCCGCCCGCCTGCGGTTTCGGCGGAATCGATCCCTGCGCCGGAGAGGGCCGGGATGCCGGCGTGATGGGCATATCCATGGTCATCTGCCGCGGCTCACGCTTTTCACCGGGGACACGGTCCTCGAGGGGCAAAAAGGAGCGCATCGGCTGAGGCTTCTGCTTCTGCGCCGCTTCAGCGAGGACAAGCTCCGGGCGGGAATCATCACGGCTCAGCGCACCGCGCACCGCACCGTAAACCGCCTCGAAGACCAGCTTTTCGTTGGAGAATTTGACCTCAAGCTTGGCCGGATGGACGTTGACGTCCACAGCGCCCGGATTGAGCTGAATATTCAGCACGCAAACCGGGAAGCGCTCGGGGGCGATGTAGGAGGTATAGGCCTGTTCGATGGCCGCAGTGGCCGTCTTGCTTTTGACATAGCGGCCATTGATGAAAAAATTCTGATAGTTGCGATTCGTCTTGACGTTATCCGAACGCCCGATAAAGCCGCTGACCGTGATCCCGCCGACCGTAGCTTCTGCCGCAATCATGCGGCGGGCAAAATCGCGGCCGAACAGGGCATGGATCACATGCTCCAGCTTACCGTCGCCTGCCGTGTCGAACCGGCGGCTGCCGTCGGCGATGAAGGAGAACGCAATGTCGGGTCGGGAGAGGGCCACCCGCTCGACCATGGCCGAGACAGCCATGGTTTCGGCCGAATCCTTCTTGAGGAACTTACGCCGCGCGGGAACGTTGGCAAAGAGCTCTTCGACGATGACCGTCGTGCCCTTGGCGCAGCCCTGCTCGCTGACGCGGAGAATATTGCCGCCCTCCGCTTCAAGCAGATTGCCCATCTCGGCATCGGCCGTGCGGGTGAGGATGCGGATGCGTGAAACGGCTGAGATAGCGGCCAGTGCCTCGCCGCGGAAGCCGAGGGTCATGATGCTGTCAAGGTCCTCCGCCTCCTTGATCTTGCTGGTGGCGTGGCGGCGGATGGAAACCGGCAGGTCATCGGGCGTCATGCCGCAGCCGTTGTCGGTGACCCGCATGAAGGCGATGCCCCCGCGCTGGATCTCAACGGTAATCTTGTCGGCACCGGCGTCGATGGCGTTTTCAACCAACTCCTTGATGACCGATGCAGGGCGATCAACCACCTCGCCCGCCGCGATCAGGTTGGCGACAGCGAAGGAAAGAACATTTATTTTGGGCATGGGGCACCTCCTTTTAGATGAAGTTATATGTATAAATGATTTGGTTTGCGCACAGCTTTCCGCGCTCCCGCGCGGGCAGGCGGGGAAACCATCTCAAACGCCGGAGTTTTCCCCGCCTTCACCACCCCTTCCTTGGCTGGGCGGCACCTCGCTGTAATGGGTTACATTTCTCCGCCCAGCTGTCGCTTGAGGTCAAACAACAGCGTCATAGCCTCGTAAGGGGAGAGCGTATTGAGATCAGTCATGCGGAGCTTCTGCGCCACCTGGGCCTCAATCGCAGCCTCCATCGAAAGCTGTCCCCCCACATCCAGCTCGGGTGCGGCCTTTTTCCGACTCTTCCCCGCCCCGCCCGTCTCGATGCCATCGGTACTCGCTTCAATAGAAGCCAGCACCTCACGCGCACGGCGGATGACCTCATTCGGCACACCGGCCAGTTTGGCAACCTCGATGCCATAGCTGTCATCGGTCGAGCCGCGGACGATCTTGCGCAGGAAGGTAATGCCGTCCCCACGCTTTTTGGCGGCAATGTTGTAGTTGACCACCCCGTCAAACTCGCCTTCAAGGGTCGTCAGCTCATGGTAGTGGGTGGCAAACATGGTCTTGGCGCCGATCTTCTTGCCAAGCGTATACTCGATAATTGCACGGGCAATGCTCATGCCATCATATGTACTGGTACCGCGGCCAACCTCATCGTAGATGATGAGGCTCCGGCGGGTGGCGTTGGCCAGGATGTAGGCGCACTCGGTCATCTCCAGCATAAAGGTGGACTGGCCCGACGCCAGATCATCCGACGCACCGACACGGGTGAACAGCTTGTCCACAATCCCCACGCGGGCATCGGCGGCCGGCACGAACGAGCCGATCTGCGCCATGACAACGATCAGCGCCGTCTGCCGCATGTAGGTCGATTTACCCGCCATATTCGGGCCGGTGATCAGCATCATGCGGTTGTGACCGGTGTCGAGGGTGGTGTCATTGGGCACAAAGTAGCTGTCGCGGACAAACTGCTCCACGACCGGGTGACGGCCGTCCTTGATTTCAATCACGTCCGAGCAGTCGACCTCGGGGCAGATATACTGATTGCGTGCCGCAACGGTGGCCAGGCTGTAATAAACGTCCAGCGCCGCCAGCAGAACGGCGCTTTTCTGCAGCCGGTCAGCTGCCGCCGCAACGGTATTGCGCACCTCGCAGAACAGCTCATACTCCAGCGAACAGACCTTGTCGGCTGCGCCGAGAATGGTGGACTCCATGTCCTTGAGCTCCTGCGTAATGTAGCGCTCGCAGTTGGTCAGGGTCTGTTTGCGAATATATCGGTCGGGGACCATGCCGATCATCGACTTGGTCACCTCGATGTAATAGCCAAAGACTTTGTTGTAGTTGATGCGCAGGTTCTTGATGCCGGTCGCCTCGCGCTCCTCGCTCTCGATACGCTCGATCCAACTGCGGCCATCGTGCATGACGGTGCGCAGATAATCGACGTCGGCGTTGTATCCCTCAGCGATCATACCGCCCTCGCGTACCGAGAAGGGAGGATCATCCACAATCGCAGAATTAATCAGCTCGCAGATGTCCTCCAGCAGATCCAGCTCATCGCGAATCCGGCAGAGCTCGGGATCGGTGCAGCCCCAAAGCAGATTCCGCACCTCAGGCAGAACCGCCACCGTAGAGGCTACCGCCCGCAGATCCTTGGCATTGGCGGTGCCGTAAACAATCTTGGTCACCAGCCGCTCCAGGTCAAGCACCGACCCCAGCAGCTCACTCAGCTCCTCGCGGAGCATATAGTTGCCGTGCAGCTCGCTCACCGCCCCCTGGCGGGTCAGAATGGCCGACACCGACAAGAGCGGATGCTCAATCCACTGGCGGATCATGCGCGCGCCGGGCGCTGTGCGGGTACGGTCGAGCACCCAGAGGAGCGAGCCCTTCTTTTCTTTGGCGCGCATCGTCTCGGTCAGCTCCAGATTGCGGCGGGTCGAGAGATCCATCTCCAGATACTGCCCGTCGCGATAAAGATTCAGTTCCTTAATGTAAGCAATGTCAATCTTCTGGGTCTCAGCAATGTAGGAGAGCAGCGCGCCGACCGCCGAAATAACGGCGCGTGATTCCAGCACGCCCTCGCGCAAAATCTCGGCAAACTGGCGCTCGACCAACCGACGTGCATCGGTGTAATCAAACCGAGCCGCCTGCCCGTCGCTCAGCGCCGCACCGAGCCGGCCGCGCACAAAGTCGGCCACCTCGCCCATGCGGGAGAGTTCCACATTGCAGATCACCTCACTCGGCGAATAGGTGCCCAGTTCGTTGCAGATCCGGCCGGCGCCCGCAGCCGCGAACGATGTCGCGCTGATCTGCCCGGTCGATACATCGGCAAACCCAATCCCCACCTCATCCTCATCGAGGAAAATGGCACAGAGATAATTGTTGCGCTGTTCACTCAGCAGACCAGTCTCAATCAGCGTGCCCGGCGTAATCACGCGCACCACCTCGCGGCGCACCAGCCCCTTGGCCATCGCCGGATCCTCCACCTGCTCGCAGATGGCCACCTTGTAGCCTTTCTCAATCAGCTTGCCAATATAGCCCTCAGCACTGTGGAAGGGCACGCCGCACATGGGCGCACGCTCAGCCTCGCCGCAGTCACGGCCGGTCAGCGTCAGATCCAGCTCACGCGACGCCGTCTTGGCATCGTCGAAGAACATCTCATAGAAGTCCCCCAAACGATAAAAAAGCAGATATCCGGGATACTGCTCCTTGATCGCAAAATATTGCTCCATCATCGGCGTCATGTGGGTTTCACCTCTCTAAAAATCTGCATTGCATGAAATAAAGGGAATTGTTCGAAAGTTTTTGGGGGTTCTTAGGGGACTTTTTTCAAAAAGTCCCCTAAGCAGGGTTTGGGGCAGCGCCCCATGCCCTTAATGCGCGTGGCCGCAGCCGCCGCAGGTGCTGCAATCGTGGGTGCAGGGACGCTCACCGGTGATGTGGTAGGTGATCTCCTCATTAACCTCGTTCATAAAGGCGTTGACAGCCTCCTGCGCAGCGTTGAGCGCAACAAAAGCAGGCGCAGTCGAGATCAGATTATACAGCTCATCAATACGGTGCTGAATCTGATCAATCACAACCTGGTCACGGTCGGCAGCAGCGAACTGGTCAGCCAGCGCCTTCTGCTGCACGTTGTACTCGGTCATATACTGCGCGAGGTCGGCGTCGTTGTCGTAGGCCTCACGGCAGCGGTTGAGGGTCTTGATGCGGGAATCTTCCTTGATTGCTTCGCCCAGCTGGGCAGCGATTTCCATAATGGTCATGATTGGTACTTCCTTTTTATAATAAAATTTTTTCTTGCATATTCATCGGCCTTATCCGATCTTCCCGCGCAGCACAAACGGCTCGGCGCGCTCGATCTTCACCTGCACGACATCCCCCGGACGGGCATCGCCGCTAAAGTACACCAGCTTGCCGCCGTCGGTTCGTCCGGAGCGGAGAGTCTCTCCGCCCTGCACCTTCTCACCGTCACAGAGGACACGCAGCGTCTTCCCCTCGGCCTGCTTGTTTTTCTCAAACGAGATCTCGTTCTGCAGCGCAATCAGCCGGTCAAACCGGGCGTGGGCCACATCGGCAGGAATTTGATCCGCATACTCAGCCGCAGGCGTTCCCTTGCGCGGCGAGTAGATGAAGGAATAGATCATATCAAACCGCACCCGACGCAGTACGTCGAGCGTCGCCTCGAAGTCCTCCTCAGTCTCGCCGGGGAATCCGACGATAATATCGGTCGTCAGCGTGATGTCAGGCATCGCCGCACGCAGGCGGTCGACAATCCCAAGATAATGCTCGGCCGTGTAGCGGCGGTTCATCCGCGCCAGCACAGCGTCACTGCCCGACTGCAGGGGCAGATGGAAGTGCCGCGCGATCTTCTCGTGCCGCGCCATCGTCTCGATCAGGGCATCGGAGGCGTCCTTCGGGTGGCTGGTCATGAAGCGCAGGCGGAAGTCGCCCTCCAGCTCGGCCAGGCGACCGATCAGCGCCGCAAAATCGCCCTCGGGGAAGCTGCCGTCGGGCATCCGTCCCCAGGAGTTGACGTTCTGCCCCAGCAGCGTGATGTCCCGACAGCCTTCCACGATCAGCGCACGGGCCTCGGCCTCAATGTCGGCCAGCCTGCGGCTGCGCTCCCGCCCGCGGACATGGGGAACGATGCAGTAAGAGCAGAAATTGTTGCAGCCGTACATGATCGACAGCCAGGCCCTCCATTTCGTCTCGCGGTGGATGGGCATCCCCTCGACCACGGGAGGAACATCGCTCGGCCCGTAAGCGGGGAGAGGAAATTCGCGCCGGCCACCGGCCATGCGGGCGAGAACCATCTCGGGCAGGCGGTGCAGCGCCGCAGCATCCAGGGTAAAGTCAACGTAAGGATAGCGCAGCTTGAACTCCTCAACCCGATGCGGCTGAGCAACCATGCACCCGCAAACACCGATGATCAGCGACGGCCGTGCGGCCCGCAGATGCTTATACTGCCCGATGATGGACAGCGCCTTTTTCTCGGCATGCTCACGGATCGCGCAGGTGTTGACGAGAATCAGCCCCGCCTCCTCAGGGCGCTCGGTCATGCGGTACCCCATCTCGGCCGCCATGCCCCGCATTTTTTCGCTGTCGGCCTCGTTTTGCTGACAGCCGAAGGTCAGCACAAAGGCCGCAGGGCGCTCGCCGGCGGCGGCAGCATCATTGCGTGCCCGTACCTCGGCTATGGCGCGAAGGGTATCGGGCGGTAGAAGAGAGATGGGCATAAATTCGGCTCCGATCAACAGATTTGACCCCATAAAAAGGGTATTTTATATTATACCACAAAATTTGCAGAATCGCAAGAAAATTGCGTTTTTTTCCGGACAAAAAATCGCGTGCCAAAAACACTCTGCCCCAAGCATAGCAAAAAGAAAAGAGCCGCTGTGCGGCTCTTTTCTGAATCACGAATTACTCGCCTTTGCGTGCGGCGTAGCACTCGCTGCAGTATACCGGTCTGTCCTCAGAGGGCTGGAAGGGAACCTTCGCCTCTTTGCCGCAAGCTGCACAAGTGGTGGTGAACATCTCGCGGTTTGCTTTGCCGGCGTTCTTTCTCTGGTCGCGGCATGCCTTGCATCTCTGCGGCTCGTTCTGGAAGCCCTTCTCAGCGTAGAACTCCTGCTCACCGGCGGTGAACACGAACTCCTGACCGCATTCCTTGCATACAAGGGTCTTGTCTTGGTACATGACTTTCTTACCTCACTTAAATAAAATGTGATTATTGCCCATAGACGGATTCCAACCGACACCTTTGAGAAAACAACGCTCTTCGATTAAGCTACCCGGGCATATTAGGATTGCAGTAAAGTCCGCAGTTTTGCGCGGATACGGTAAATTGCATTGGTTACCGATTTCTCATCCCTTGCCACGGCCTGCGCGATTTCCCGCGCTGAATATCCCCCCAAATAAAGCGACAGCACACGCTGCTCGTAGCCGGACAGATGGCCGTCGATGACCGAATGGAGGGCGGAAACCGCCTCCACCTCGAGCAAATGCGACACCGGATCACTGTCCGAACCGCCCGCCACCTCGTCTTCCTCGGAATAAACCTCCTGCCTGCCCGATCGCTCCAGAAACCGAAGCCGATCGATCATGCGGTTGGTCATGCAGATTTTGGCGAACAAACCAAATTCCACATCTTTCTGATCGAGCCGAAAGGCAAGCGCCGCCTGGTAAAGTGCCAAAGCCGCTTCCTGCCGAAAATCTTCAGCATCCTCCTCACAGACAAAACGAGAGGAAAAGCTTGACACCAACCGGCAGATCAAGGGCAAATAGCGTTCATAAAGCCGGACAAAAGCAATCTGGTCGCCCGCACGGACGGCAAGCAAAAGCTGCCGCACCTCACTCTCCAGCGTTTCGGTTGCCATGTCGCTCATAAACGCACTCCAAGCTCAGCTTCGCAAAAATGTACCGCTTGACTGACGGAATATGCAATTGCATGGAAAGAGAACTTTACAATATTCATTATAGCACAAATCCCAAATTTGTCAATAGATTTTGCGAAATTTTTTCACAAGTTTATCATGCCATGATAATTAATTGTGCAATATTGCCAATTTTCGTGCGTCGTTTTTTGGCGTTTTTCCGTTCACAAGCGGGAAACATCGGTGATTATGTCTGATGACGGACGATAAAATTTGGCAAAATTGACGCACAAAAAAACGACTCAATCAAAAAGAAATTTCGGCTCTCCGGTTAGGAGCGCCAGCACACCGCGGCAGATCACATCGGGGCGGCTGCCAAAGGTATTCTTCATGCGCAGGGCACGCTCCTCCGATTCCTCGGCGACGGTCAGGGAGATCAGTTCCTTGCCCCGCTCGGTCATCTCACAGCGCAGAAGGTACCGCCCGTCCTGCGCACGGTTGATCTCGGCATGGCATTTGATGCCCCGCTTGGTGAAATCGATCAGCCTCCAGGCATTGGCCAGGCTGTCATCCAGCACAGAGGGCAGAAGATTGCCCGACAGCTCCTCAGCCACCGTACGGCCGCGGTCGGAGACATAGTAGCACTCCACGCCGTCCAGCTGCTCGCAAAGCACAAGACTGTCGTCGATCATCTCGGCAAAGCACTCTGCGAAATCAAAATAGCCCACAAATTCATTCTGCATGATAATATCGTTGATGGTACAGTAGGGCAGCGGATAATTGATCTTATCCATTAAATAAAGCACATAAATCTTTACGCTCTGTTTATCTCTGAAAATTGTCAAAACGACTCACTTCCCCAATTGATTCTTGATGTTATTTTACCATACCCGCACGGCATTTACAAGGTTTTTTTCATTTTTTGTATTTTTTGTTTGCTATCTGTTCTTTTTTATGGTATAATGATGTTATAGGCAAAACTGCCCAATTCTATGTGCGGCATCGCACACGAAAGGACTTCCCATGATTTCTGTTGCTTTGCTTGGCTTCGGCGTAATCGGTAGCGGTACTGCCGAGGTTCTCACCCAGAACAGCGCCCTCATTGAAGCTCGCCTCGGCGAGCCGATCCAGATCAAATACATTCTCGACCTGCGCGATTTCCCCGACTCCCCCTTTGCCGACCGCATTGTGCACGATGTCAATGTCATCCTCGCTGACAGCGAGGTCAGCATCGTGGTCGAAATGATGGGCGGCCTGCACCCCGCTTATGACTTCTCCCGCGCCGCCCTTGAGGCAGGCAAGCATGTCATCACCTCCAACAAGGCCGTTGTCGCCGCTTACGGTGAGGAACTGCTGACCCTGGCTGAAGAAAAGGGACTGCGCTATCTCTTTGAAGCCAGTGTGGGCGGCGGAATTCCGATCATTCGCCCCATCTGCACCGATCTTTCCCCCTGCCAGATCACCCACATCGAGGGTATTCTCAACGGCACGACCAACTACATCCTCACCCGCATGGCCGAGTCAGGTGCTTCCTTTGCCGAGGCGCTGGCTGAAGCACAGGCACTGGGCTATGCCGAGCGTGATCCTTCTGCCGATGTTGAGGGCTGGGACACCGCCCGCAAGATCTGCATCCTCGCCGCGCTGGCCTGCGGCAAGATGATGCCCATTGATGCGATCCCGGTCGAGGGCATTACCCGCATCACAGTCGCCGATATCCGCAACGCGCGCAAGGCCGGCTATGCCATCAAGCTGGTCGGCACCGCCGACATCGGTGAGAACACGCTGGTGCAGGTCAGCCCGCGTCTGGTGCCCGCTTCTTCTCCGCTGTCCACCATCAGCGATGTCTTCAATGGCATTCTCGTCCGCAGTGATTTCCTGGGAGATGTCATGTTCTACGGCCGCGGCGCAGGTTCTCTGCCCACCGCATCGGCTGTGGTTGCCGATATCCTCGACATTGCCGGCGGCTCGCCCTGCAAGCCCCGCACCTGGCATGCCGGCCAGCCCGGTAACGCCGCTGAGGGTATCTGCCGCCGTTACCTCTGCCTGGCAGGCAAGGAAGGCTGGGAGGACCTGGTCAGCGCGCAGCTGGGCCAGGTCGAGCTGATCGACGATACAGGCAGCGAAATTGCGCTTATCACGCCCCCGATGCGCGAGTGTGAAGCCGATGCCGCCATTGCCGCGCTGGAAGAGGCCGGCATGGCTTTGCTCTCTGCCATCCGCGTGCTTTGAACTGAACCTTTGCCCGACGCATAAACTGATACTGCCGGGGCCGCACTGTCGGCTCCGGCAGTATTCGTCTGTCAGGGGGTTCGTCATGAGCGAAACCTTTGCCCGCGGGCTGCGCAGCATCGAGCGGCGAGACGGCGCGGCACTTGTTCGCCTGCCCTTCGCCGCGCTGGCAGAACCCGCATTTTCGCAGTATTTTTCTCTTATTCTCTCACCCGACGGAACGGCCGCGATCTTGCTTTGGGAAGATGCACTGCCCCGGTGGCTGGCCACACTTCCGCCCGACACCATGCCGCAGGTTAAGCACGGCTTGACGTATATCCGTGCGTCAGGGGTATGCATGGGGGGCGCCGAGAATAAGGCGCGCCACATCCTGGCCGCGCTTGCCGGCGCGGGGATACACCCCTATCTCCCCTCAATCTGCGACCTCGGCCTTTCGTTTGCCGTGGCGGAGGCGCAGGCCGAGCGGGCGATCACGCTGATCTGCGCCGCCGTGCCGCTGGTGTGGTGAGGGGGCCGTCACCGTCCAGAGGAACATTCGCGTCCGGATGTTCCTCTTTTTTGTACGCCATGCGTATGGAGCAGGGCGTCGGTTTCGGCTTTGACTTCTGGCATCAGCAGGCAGAGCGCAAAGAGGTTGATCAACGTCATCGTGCCCAGCGAAAAATCGGCGACCTGCCAAATCGCATCGGGTGCCGCCACCGAACCGATGCTGATCGAGGCTGCATAGATAAGATAGAAGAAAATGCCCCCGCCCTTCCCTTCTCCAAACCAGCGCATACAGGAGCGGCCATAATGCGCCCAGCAGAGGACGGTCGCATAAGCAAAAACCAGAATGGACAAGCTCAAGAACCACCCCGCGCTGCTCCCGATGGCCGCCGTGTAGGCATCCAGGGTCAGCAGCATGCCATCCATGCCCGTCGGCTCAACGCCCGAGGCTAGGATGACCAGTGCCGTCATCGTGCAGAGCAGAATGGTGTCCACGAAGACCTCGACGATCCCCCACACGCCCTGCTCGGCCGGACAGCGTGCGCTCGACTCGGCGTGTGCAGTCGGCGCGGTCCCACAGCCGGCCTCGTTGGAGAGCAGGCCGCGCATTGTCCCGAAACGCACACTGCGCGAGAGCAAAAATCCCACCACGCCTCCCGCCGCGCCGGACGGCGTGAAGGCCGAGCCGAAGATGGCCGCAAAAGCCGCCGGGATCCCTGCACGCAGCCGAACCAGCGCAAGCAGCGAAACGATCACATACGCCGCCGAGGCAAGCGGGATCAGCCGCTCGGTCAGCTTGGCTACGCCCTCCATCCCGCGCCGAAGAGCGGGCAGCGTCAGCGCGGCCATACCAAGCCCCACCGCCAGCGGCGGGACGCCGGCCATCTCACCGAAAGCGGACGAAACGGCGCGCACCTGAATCACGCTGCCCATCGTCAGCCCGTTGATCAGGCAAAGGATCGCGAAGATGCTGCCGATGACCCGGCCGCCC
>JAFWBJ010000072.1 GCA_017507145.1 Clostridia bacterium
AATTATGTTTGGATGAAAATTGTGTAATTACAGAAGAATCTTTGCAGAAGCAGGCTTGTGCTTGCTCAGCGTGAAGTCGACCGGAACAGCCTTGCCATCTGCGTGTGCGACGATGCGATAATCGCCGTAGAAGCCGCGGAAGGTTGCTTTTCCGTTGATGACCGGCACACGCAGAGAGGTATGCCACTCTTCGTGAATGAGCTTTTTGAGGGCGGTGAAGGCAGGCTTTTCGCTCATGTCGAAGCGAAGAAGACCGCCGTACCACTGGTTTTCTCCGCGCGTCATATCCCCCTGCGAGGCGCGGATCGCGTCAAGGTCCTGCGTCCAAAGGTGCGCATAACCATCGACCACATTCCAGTAGATGATCGCCTCCATGGCAGGATGGGCAAAGAAGGTGCGGTAGAGCCCCAGAAGGAGTTCTTTTTGTGTTTCTTCGTCTTCAGCATCGTGCGAATAGGCGGGAACGGTTATCTCGGTGATCTGCTCGGGCAGGCCAAAGCGCCCGTAGAGGTCCATCAGCCCCCAGATCCAATCGGGATTGTAGCGTTTGGCGGCCGCTTTTTCTTCCAGCTCGCGCTTGAACATCGAGTGATACTGCATCCCGATCGAATCGATGCGAGTCACGCCGTTGTACAGCAGACGCTCGATCAGCATGTAGGATGGATTGCGGTTGTTGTGGCCCATGTCCACGATAATATCACCGGAGGACTCATTGATGATCAGGTGATTATGCGGAAAATATTTCTCTGCTGTCCGCCAACTCCACTCGATCATGTCATCGGCCTGCTGGAAGTCGCATTTCTCCGTGCGGAAACGATGAAGCGTTTCGTTGGTCACCTCGATGCTGGGGATGATATCTGCATACCGCTCGGCAATCGCACGCATACGCTCCTCCAGGGCGATGCGGTACTCCCCATCGGACAGTTCCTCCACCCAAGCCGGCGCAAAACGATCATAATTGAGGCAATGCAGCTTCGGCTCGATACCGTTCTCGCGGCAGTAATCGATACAAAGATCAATCGGCGGGCGGCGGTAGATCTTCGGGGAGTCGGCCGCAAAGCGGGGCTTGCCGCGCTCGGGTTCAAGTGTGTCCCAATAGAACGGCAGGGTGGCAAGATTGAAGATCTCGGGGAATTTTTGGCGGTATATGGCGTTCTTTTCGGGCGTTTCCAGCTCGTCCAGCATAAACAGATTGGCACCAAAGCGGAATTCATGATTTTTCTGCTCCACCTCGAGGGTGATCTCCTCAGGTATCGGCGTGCCGTCGGGAACGGAGATGGTAATTTCTGCATCCCCCTTGCGGTTCAACTCGATACCGGTTGTCTCGCGCAGACGAGAGGCGTCAGAGCGTTCGTTGTAGTAGCGCAGTGCGCTTTCCAATCTTGACATCTCTTTCTCCTTGTTCGCTCTTATTTCATGAGGACTTTTTTAGGTGGAGATCATACAAGGTAAGCCGGTTGATTGCGTGCAGGCTCAACATGTCGATGCCACCTAAGTTTATTTAATCATATAATAAAATCTCTAAACAGTCAAGAATTATGTTTTCGAATTTGTAAACTATATTTCGCAAAAGCTGTTTGGTTTATTTTCGCTTTAAGAAAAGTATGCTTTTTATGCCATGAAGAGGAATATCCAAGCATACATCAAAACATTATTTGTAAACACGGCAATATTTTTATTGACAAACTTTGTAATTGTGAGTATAATATTATATGTATATTTTGAGGCACACTCCCCCTTGCAGCAACATGCTCGAGCCGCATATCTGCAAGGCGAAGGTTCCCCAAAAAGGGCAGCATGATATTTCCATAAGGAGACCAAAACCATGAACGACATACTGAAAAAAATCCAATCATTCGGCATCATTCCCGTGGTCGTGCTCGATCGCGTGGAGGATGCATTGCCGCTGGGCCGCGCTTTGGTTGACGGCGGCATCCCCTGCGCCGAGGTGACCTTCCGCACCGCAGCCGCTGAGGAATCGATCCGCATCATGAGCGAGACCTTCCCCGAGATGCTGGTCGGTGCCGGCACCGTGCTGACCACCGAGCAGGTCGACCGTGCCGTCGCGGCGGGGGCAAAGTTTATCGTCAGCCCCGGACTCAACCCTCGTGTGGTCAAATACTGCACCGAGCGGGGCATCGTGATTGTGCCCGGCTGTGCAACCCCCAGCGAGATCGAGCAGGCGCTCGAGCATGGGCTCGACGTTGTCAAGTGCTTCCCGGCCGAGGCGATCGGCGGCCTGAAGCTGATCAAGGCGATGGCAGCCCCCTACGGCGGGATCAAATTCATGCCCACCGGCGGCATCAATGCGCAGAACGTCCGCGACTACCTCGCGTATGACCGCATCGTGGCTTGCGGCGGTAGCTGGATGGTCAGCGGTTCGCTGATCAAGGCAGGTAAATTCGACGAGATCACGGCGCTGGTCAAGGAAGCAGCGCAGATCGTAAAAGAATGCAGAGGCTAAGGAGAGAAAACATGGCAAAGAAAATTGTTACCTTCGGCGAAATCATGCTGAGACTCGCCCCGGAAGGATATTATCGTTTCGTACAGGTGGATAACTATGGCGCAACCTTTGGCGGCGGTGAGGCTAATGTGGCCGTTTCGCTGGCCAACTACGGCTTTGACGCAGCATTTGTTACCAAGCTGCCCAAACATGAGATTGGCCAGTCGGCCATCAATTCGCTGCGCCGTTATGGTGTGGATACCGCCTACATCGCGCGCGGCGGTGACCGTGTTGGCATCTACTATCTGGAAAAAGGTGCGTCCCAGCGTCCATCCAAGGTTGTCTATGACCGCGCGGGTTCTGCGATCGCCACTGCCACCACTGCCGATTTTGATTGGGACAAAATTTTTGATGGCGCGGACTGGTTCCACTGGACCGGCATTACGCCGGCGCTGGGCGACAATGTCGCCGCAATTTGCCTGGAAGCGTGCAAGGCGGCTAAGGCGCGCGGCATTACGGTATCGTGCGACTTGAACTATCGCAAAAAACTGTGGTCTCGCGAGAAGGCTGGACAGGTGATGGGTGAGCTTTGCCAGTATGTCGATGTCTGCATCGCCAACGAGGAGGATGCGGCTGATGTATTCGGCATCCATGCAGCCAACACCGATGTCACCGCCGGCGAGGTCAATCATGAGGGCTACCGTGATGTTGCCCATCAGCTGGCTGAGCGCTTTGGCATGTCCAAGGTTGCCATCACCCTGCGCGAATCGATTTCGGCCAACGACAATAACTGGTCGGCCATGCTCTACGACGGCAAGGACTACTATTTCAGCAAGAAGTATAAAATCCACATCGTCGATCGCGTCGGCGGCGGTGACAGCTTCGGTGGCGGCCTGATTGCAGCGCTCCTCTCCGGCTATGATTCGCAGGCAGCGATTGAGTTTGCCGTCGCAGCCTCCTGCCTCAAGCATTCGATCGAGGGCGATTTCAACGCAGTTTCGATGGAAGAGGTCCTCTCCCTCGCCGGCGGAAATGCGTCCGGGCGTGTGCAGAGATAACCAATCATATCGCGATAAGTACATCATGACAGAGTCCAGCATTTCCCGTGGAATATGCTGGACTCTTTTTTGTTTTGGGGTATTTTCTGTGTTTTTACCGTCTTAAAATGACCGCAATTCCCCCAAAATCGGCTCAAAAACAGGCTTGACCACATGTTTGACCACAATTGGTACAAATAAGCGATATTCCATAAGGATTTTGGGCACTTTATGATTTTCGTTTTATACAAAATGACGGCGGTCCTCTGCTTGTGACAACCGCCGTTTTATGTTTTCGGTTGGCTTTTTCTTTGCTTAGGAGCGTATATCATGCTCTTCAACACCCAGAGAAGGGAAGTCGGGCGCTTGGAACCAGGATTCGCCTTCCAGTAGTGGGGTGATGATAATCGGATACGTATAGGCTGTCGATGCCGGCGCCATATCGTATAGTTCCTCCATTTGCGCCATGCCCTCAATCTTATGATTGTCGAGCACATGCGTATATGGATCCAGCGCAAACGAAACCGAGTAGCTCCCCAGGCGGAAACAGGTAAAGGGGGTAGCAAAGCAAAGACACCATAACGGTGCTGATACGTGCCTCGGACAAGCTGAATCTGCTCATCACGAGTGAGAATTTCGATCTGCGGCTTGCAGCCGCGCGGGAGATTGATGGCCTCTGACGGCTTCATGGCGATCAATCTCTCATGAAGGGGAAAAGAAAGGGCCTTGTGCAGGAAGAGATTGAGATTGACAATCGTCTTCGGCACAAGGCCTTCGGATTTTTTTGAAAAGAATTACTTCAGAATCGTCTCGAATCCGCTGGTGCCGACGGTGTAGGGCAAGTTGAAGCGAATATCGCGAGAGCCCGCGGCCATGATTTCCTTGGCCGTGGCCAGATTTTGCAGATGTGCGTCGTAGGCGCGGGAGTGCATTGTGACGTAGTGGTTCATGCCGACCGGCCAGAGGACTACGGGGGAGGCGGACTCGTAGGCGTAGAAGCCTGCGTTGATGACGTACTTGGCGTTGATGTAGGGGGCAAACTTGTTGTCGGTGATGTCGTTTTCGGTGTAGAGGGTGTAGCCGGCGAGGAAGTCAGCCTCACCTGTGTAGGGGTGATAGTTCTGCTGAATGAAGTCGCGGACATTGATCTCGTTCTGCCATGCGCCCGCACAAAAGCCGTTCTAATTCTGATGTTCCATCGTTTTCTCCTTTTGGTCGGACTGTCCAAATGAAAAAGGGCAATCCAACTTTCAAAAAATTGAATTGCCCAGACGGTTGGCGTATGAACCTCTGCACTCCCCCGCGGTAACCCGCGAAATCCGTCAGTCGTACAGAAGCATCTTTCTTATACCGCAAATTTTTCGCCGCGTCAAGCGGCTGGGCAAAAATTTTTCTGTGTTCCGGCGGGATCGGCACCATGCATGAACCGGCATGGTGCCGTCTGCTTTCATTATAGCAAATTTTGCCCTCTGAAGTTGTGTCTAAATTGTGAATTCGCGGAGTGAACGATATTTCAGCGCACCTTGAAGGTGGCGATCTCAAAGCCGCCGAAGCGGTAGGTGAAGCGGCCATCGGTGACGGGAATCCGCTCGATGGGATTCTCCAGCAGATCACACAGCCAGACCTCGTGCACAGGCATACCCAGTGTGATCTCGACGGCAGTGCGGCGATTCTTGGTCTCGTAGGCGCGCATGACATAGCCGTCGTGCGCCTCAGCAGCCTTCACCGTCTCGCAGATGACATTGGGGGCATTGATTGCCACTGCCGAGTAGGCGGGAGGCAGCAGTGTATCGGTTTTGCCCGACGCACGGACGGCGGCCAGCGGTGCATTGAGCCGGTAGGCCTGCTGGGGCGTGTCGCTGTCGGCGAAGGTGCCGGCGTGGGGATAGAGCGCATAGGTGAAGAGGTGCTCACCCTGATCGGCATCGGGATTGGGATAGGAGGGGGACCGGAGCAGGGACAGCTGGATGATGCCGTCATGGATGTCGTGGCCATATTTGCAGTCATTGAGCAGGCTGACGCCATAGCCGCCGTCCGAGAGGTCGGCATATTTGTGGGCGCAGACCTCGAAGCGGGCGCGATCCCAGCTGGTATTGCTGTGGGTGGGGCGCTCGATGGTGCCGAACTGAATCTCGTAGGTCGCCTTGTCGGCGTTGATATCCACCGGGAAGGCGGCTTTGAGCATCTGCTGGTGCTGATGCCAGTCGATGTGGTTGTCAATGGTGATCAGCGGCGAATCGTCGGTGAACCAGATGGTCTGCCGGATGGTGGACTGCATATGGGGACGGGTGATACAGATGCCCCGGCGTGCGCCGTCCTCGATGATCTCCACCGACGAGACAGCCGTAATGGGCCGATACTGGTCGCGGGAATATTCCATCCACTCCCAGGCATCGTAGTTATCGGGGAAGTCGGCGTAAAGGCGCAGCTCGTTGCCCACCGCACCCGGCATCAGCAGCTCGCGGTCGTTCTGCTTGTCGTAGATCGAGATCATCTGCCAGGCCTCGTCAAAGGCGACCCGCAGGCAGTTGGTCTCGACAGTGCGGCCGTCGATGCGGACATGGTTGTCGGTGACGGCGCAGTCTTTGGTCACCGTGCAATAGCCCATGGCAGGCACATCCCGCACGAGCGCCGTTCTGCCGTCAAGCTGCACAAGGCCTTCTCCGGCAAAGGAGGTGGGGTTGAAGACCACCCAGCCCCGCTCGGCAGCGATGCCGTCGGCGATCCGGGCACGGATGCCCTGCACGACCTTCTCGCCGATGCCCCGGATCATGGCATAGTCGATGTCGCACTGGTCGTAGACCTCCTTGATCGACGAGCCGGGGATGATATCGTGGAACTGATTGGTGAGGATGTTCTCCCAGCCAAAGCGCAGATCTGCGGGGTAAGGGATGCCCAGCAGGTCTTCGCCGATGATGCTCAGCAGCTCGGCATTCTGGTAGAGCAGCTCACACTTGCGGTTGTTGCGCTTGTTGCGGGCAATGGAGGTGTAGGTACCGCGGTGGAATTCGAGGTAGAGTTCCCCCTGCCAGCGGGCGACGTCGGGATTGTTCTCCATGCCGGCAGCCAGTCGGTCAAGATAATCGCCGGCAAATTCGATGGTCACATTGGGCGAGCCGGGAATGCCCTTCGCGCCCCGGCGAGCCAGCTCCAGCATCTCGGCAGTCGGGCCGCCGCCGCCATCGCCGAAGCCGAAGGTAAGGAGGGCTTCGTTATGGATATCTTTTTGGCCGTAGCGCTTGTATGCGCCGGCCACCATGGGCGCGGTTGTATTGGCAACGTAGGTCGTGCGCCGGACGGTGGGGCCCCGGTCGATCTTTTCGGCGGTGAGAAAATGGGTATTGATCTCGGTGCCGTCGATGCCACGCCAGCGGAAGGTATCAACAGGCATACGGTTGGTGTCGTTCCAGCTGATCTTGGAGGTGACGAACCAGTCGACGCCCGATTTGCGCAGGATCTGGGGCAGGGCAGCCGAGTAGCCGAAGACATCGGGCAGCCAGAGAATGTGGTTATCCACGCCGAATTCTTCTTTGAAAAAGCGCTTACCGTAGAGCACCTGGCGCACCAGGCTCTCACCCGAGGAGAGGTTGCAGTCTGCCTCGACCCACATGGCGCCCTCGCACTCCCAGCGTCCCTCGGCGATGCGGGCGCGCACCTGCTCGTACAGCTCGGGTGCCTCTTCCTTGAGGTTTTGGTAGAGGAGCGCCTGGGAGGACATGAATTTATACTCGGGGTAGAGGCGCATCAGTTCAAGGACGGTGGCAAAGGAGCGCTGCACCTTCTCGCGGGTCTGCTGCAGCGTCCATTTCCAGGCGCAGTCGATGTGGGTATGGCCGATGCAGACGGTGGTAGCGGGCTGCGGGCGGCAATATTTGCCGTAGAACTCGGCGGCAAGATAGGCGCTGGCTTCGGCGGCGGATGCGCGGAACTCGGGGGCTGTGATGTCGTAGAGGTCGAGCATCGACACGGCACGATAGAGGTACTTGACGATCTGGGCATACTCGTCCGACTCGAGGTCGAGGTACTCGAGCATCTGGTGGGGATAGAGCAGGTCGTAGTAGAGATCGTTCACCTCGGGCACAAGGCGGCGGGTATCGGCAAAGAACCGGGCAGAGCTGACCTTAGGGCCGGTGTAGGCATAAAGGACGACATCAAACGGGCCTTTTCCCTCTAACAGGACTTCGCGGTGGTTGGT
>JAFWBJ010000073.1 GCA_017507145.1 Clostridia bacterium
CATTATACGACATTCTGCGGCATTTGTCAAGAGGGTTTTCTTTGGCTTTTTTGGTGCGAAAAAGTGCGTAAAAATGCAATGTTTTGCTTGACAATGCGGGCATCTGGTGGTATACTGATGGTGACAAAATTTTGGAAAGGAAGATGATACGATGAAAATTTCCAATCCTACCGGCGGAACCTTCGGGAAGCTGGGCGTAGAGGCGGGTATCCGTGCCCTCGCTGAGGCTGGATTTGACTGCCTTGACCTCTCGCTTGGTCCGATGGCCCGCGATGCCGCATCTCCCTTCCTGGGTGATGACTACCGCGCCTACACCAGGCACATCCGTGAGGTGGCCGAGTCGTATGGCCTTTACTTCAATCAGTCGCACGCCCCCTTCTCCTTCAAGTGGAGCAAGCCGGGCGTTTACGAGAACATTGCCCAGCCGGCGATTTTGCGTTCGGTTGAGATCGCGTCGATCGTCGGTGCGCACACCATCATCGTGCATCCCATTCACCACACCGAATACAAAGGTCACGAGCAGGAGATGCACGAGCTGAATGTCAAGTACTACAAGGAATTTATTCCTTATTGTGAGACCTACGGCATCCGCATCGCGGTGGAGAACATGTGGCAGGCCGAGGTCAAGCGCGGCTGCCCGTCGGACGATGTCTGCTCGCGCGGCGCGACGTTGGCCGCGATGGTCGATGAGCTGCGCGATGTTGCACCGCACTGCTTTGTTGCCTGCCTTGACGTGGGCCATGTCGGTCTGGTTGGCGAGGAGGCGCAGGATTCTATCCGTATTCTGGGCGGCGACCGCCTGGGCTGCCTGCATATCCATGACAATGACTACCGCGGCGATCAGCATCTGATCCCCGGGCAGGGCATGCTGGACTGGATTGCCATCACCGATGCGCTGCGCGAGGTCGGCTACAAGGGCGAGTTTACCTATGAGGCGGACGGCTTCATTAAGCGCTTCCTGCCCGAGACGCTGCCGATGGCGCTCACCTTCATGGCGCAGATCGCGCGTCATTGGGCCAATCGCTGCGAATAATCTCAAGCAAAGGAAACACCGATGAAACTGTTGATTGCATCCGACCTGCACGGCGATCTTGCGGCGGCTGAGGCAGTCTTTGCCCGTTATGCCGCGGAGGGCGCCGATCGCCTCTTGTGGCTTGGCGACCTGCTCTATCACGGCCCGCGCAACGATCTGCCGGCCGACTACGCGCCGAAGGGGGTTATCGCCCTGCTCAACGCGCACCGACAGGACCTCTTCTGTGTGCGCGGTAACTGCGAGGCTGAGGTCGACCAGATGGTGCTGGACTTTCCGGTGCTGGCCGACTACGCCCTGATCCCGGTGGGCAGCCGCACGGTCTTCGCGACCCACGGACACCACCACAACACGGCGACGCCGCCCCCCCTGCGGGACGGTGACGTCCTGCTCCACGGGCATACGCACCTCTATGCGGCCGAGCATTTCGATCTGCCCGGCGGCGGGCGGGCGCTCTATCTCAATCCCGGCTCGGTCGCACTGCCCAAGGGCGGCAACCCGCCGAGCTATATGACGCTCGACACCGAATCCGGCGACTGGCGGCTCTGCGATATGCAGGGCAAGGGAATTGCAGAAGGGACACTGGCGCATTGATATACGATAAAAAAGGACCTGCACATATTCTGTGCAGGTCCTTGCTTTTTGGGGGGAAGATCAGCCGAGCAGGCGGCTGGCTTCTTCTTCCTCGTACTGACGGGTGTAGAGCTTGTAGTAAGCGCCCCGGGCAGCCAGCAGCTCTTCGTGCGTGCCGCGCTCGATGATCCGGCCGGCGTCGACGACCAGGATGAGGTCGGCGTGGCGGATGGTGGAGAGGCGGTGGGCGATCATCAGCGAGGTGCGGCCATCGATGATCTCCTCGATGGCGTGCTGAATCTTCTGCTCGGTCAGCGTGTCGACCGAGGCGGTGGCTTCATCAAGGATGAGAATCCGCGGGTCGGCCAGAAGTGCGCGGGCAAAGGAGAGCAGCTGTTTCTCGCCGGTTGAGAGCAGGCTGCCGCCCTCACCGACCTCGCTGTCCAGTCCCTTTTCCATGCGGGCGACGACCGTATCGGCCGAAACACGGGCAAGGGCTTCCATGATCTCCTCGTCGGTGGCGTCGGGCTTGCCGTAGCGGAGGTTGTCGCGTACCGTACCCGAGAAGAGGTGGGGGGTCTGCAGGACATAGCCGATCGAGCGGTGCAGCCAGAGCTGCGAGCGCTCACGGGCGTCCCGGCCGTCGATGAGCACGCGGCCGGCGGTCGGCTCGAAGAAGCGGCAGACGAGGTTGACCAGCGTCGATTTGCCGGCGCCCGTCTCGCCCACGATGGCGATGCTGCTGCCGCGGGGAATGGTCAGATCAAAGTGCTCGAGGATATCGACGTCGCCGTCGGGGTAGCGGAAGGTCACGTCCTCGAAGGCGATGTCACCGTGCAGGGGCTCCCAGTTTTCGTACTTGGGGGCGAAGGTGTCGCCGTAGCGCGCGACGACCTCAGGCGAATCGGCCACATCCGATTCGGTGGTGATGAGGTTGGTCAGGCGTTCGATGTTGACCTGCACCGAAATGAGGTTGGAGATGGCGTTGACCACCCAGCGGATGGGCTCCATCATGCCGAGCGCATAGGACATGAAGACCGACAGCGTGCCGATCTCAAGTGCCGTCTCAAGCGTCAGCCGGCCGCCCTGCCGCAGGACCAGCGCCAACGCCAGCGAAGAGGCGAAGGTGATGGTCGCGCTGAACATGGCGCGGTAGTGGGTGGCGTGCACCGAGGTGCGCTTCATCTCGGCCGTGTCGCGGCGGAAATCGCGGGCGATCTTGTCCTCCACGACCAGTGTTTTGACGGTCTTGGCACCGGTGATGCCCTCGTTGAAGTTGGCGGTGATGGTGGAGTTGAGCTCGCGGATGCGGCGGTTGAGGCGGGTCAGTCGCTTCTGCACGAAGGCGATGAGCAGGACGGTCAGCGGAACGATGGCGATGACGGGCAGGGCCAGCTTCCAGTTCAGCGCCAGCATGACCCCGATGGCGCCGAGCAGGTAGGAAATGTTCCAGATGCAGTCGAGCAGGATCCAGGAAACCGTCTCGCCGATGCGCGAGGTATCGCTCATCACACGGGCGTGCAGGTAGCCGACGCTGTTTTGATTGAAGTAGGAGAAGGAGAGGGTCTGCAGGTGGTTGAAGGCCAGCTGACGCAGATCGCGGCCGACCCAGATCTCAATGCAGCTGCCGATATAGGTCGAGGTGAAATTGACCGTCATCTGGAAGAGCAGGGTGAAGAGGTAGAGCAGGATGAAAATGCCGAGCGTATCGAGCACACCCAGTGCGATGAAATGGTTGAGGGCGTACTGCTGGAAGAGGGGAATGCAGATGTCAGCCACCGTACCGCAGAGCGCGGTCAGGATCATGATGGGGTAGTAGCGGAAGTAGGGCCGCAGGTAGGGCATGAGCCGGGGAATGCCGAAGAATTTCAGCGAAGTCTGCTCCTTTTTCATGCGCTCACCTCCTCGCGGCTGTTCTGAATGACGTAGATGTCGCGGTAGAGGCCATCCTGTGCGACCAGCTCTTCATGCGTGCCGTACTGTGCGATCTTCCCGCCCGAGAGGACCAGGATGCGGTCGCAGTGCATCAGGGTGGTCACGCGGTGGGAGATGTAGATACGGGTGGCTCCACCGGTGCGGGCAGCCAGGGCGGCGCGGATTTTGGCGTCGGTCTCGGTGTCGACGGCCGAGAGGGCATCGTCAAAGATGAGAATGGGCGTCGTCGGTCGTACCAGGGCGCGGGCGATGGCGGCGCGCTGTTTCTGACCGCCCGAGAGGGTGACGCCGCGCTCGCCGACGATGGTATTGTAGCCTTCGGTGAAGCCTTCTACCGTTTCGTGCAGACAGGCTGTCTCGGCGGCGGCGCGGATCTTGTCCTCGTCAGGTTCATCCAGCGTAATGCCGATGTTCTCGCCCAGTGTGCGGGCGAAGAGGAAGGGCTCCTGCATGACCATGCCGATGCCGCGGCGCAGGTGGGCGGCCTTGATATCGGCAATGTCGACCCCGCCGACCGTGATGCGGCCGTGGTCGGGAGCGAGGTCGTAGAGCCGGCAGAGCAGGTAGACCAGCGTCGATTTGCCCGAGCCGGTGCCGCCGAGAATGCCCAGTGTGGAGCCGGTCGGGACGGTAAAGGAAATGTCGTGCAGCAGTTCGGCACAGCCGTCATAGCCGAAGCTGACGTGATCGAAGACAATGTCGCCGCGCAGATCGGGTTCGCATGCCCCGTCGCGGTCGCACTCGGGCTCGGCGGCGAAGATCTCGGCCAGGCGGCCAAGCGAGACGCCGGCCTTGCTCATCTCAGAGATCATGCGGCCGAGATGGCGGACGGGCCAGGTCAGCATGGCGTTGTAGGAGATGAAGGCGAGGTAGTCGCCGGCGGTCATCTCGCCCTTGATGCAGAAGAGCGCACCGAGGGTGACGATCAGCATGAC
>JAFWBJ010000074.1 GCA_017507145.1 Clostridia bacterium
ATAAGCACTTTGAGGCTCAGGAGGTCAAGGTCTTCGGACAGATGTTCGACAAGGGCTTTATCTACAAGGGACTCAAGCCGGTTACCTGGTGCCCCTTCTGTGCCACCGCTGTGGCTGAGGCTGACATTGAGTACAAGGACGATCCCTGTACCTCGGTTTATGTTAAGTTCCCCATGCATGACGATCTGGGCAAGCTGAGCCAGTTCGACCTGTCCCGTACCTTCTTTGTCATCTGGACCACCACCATCTGGACCCTGCCCGGCAATATGGCCATCTGCCTGCATCCCCGTGACAGCTATGTGCTGGTTAAGGCCGAGAACGGCGAGACTTATATCATGGCCGAAGCACTGATGGAGAAGACCATGCGCATGGGCGGCTTCGAGAATTATGAAGTTCTCGCTACCTATCCCGGCGCGTTCTTTGAGAATATGCTGGCTAAGCATCCCTTCCTTGATAAGACCTCGCGCCTGGTTTGGGCTGAGTACGTCACCATGGATTCTGGTACCGGCTGCGTGCACACCGCGCCCGGCTTCGGTGCCGATGACTATCAGACCTGCATGCGCTACGGCATGGACCTGGTCGTGCCGGTCGACGATTACGGCCGCCATACCGATTATGCCGGCAAGTACGCGGGCCTTCCGACTGAGGCTTCCAACCCTGTTATCCTCGCGGATATGAAGGAGAGCGGCATGCTCTTCGCTTCTGAGGAGATCATCCACTCCTACCCGCACCACGACCGCTGCAAGAAGCCGATCATCTTCCGTGCGACCCCGCAGTGGTTCTGCTCGGTTGAATCCTTCAAGGACCAGGCCATCAAGGCGATCGAGAATGTCGAGTGGTTCCCCGCATGGGGCGAAGATCGCATGATCAGCATGATCCGCGAGCGCGCCGACTGGTGTATCTCCCGTCAGCGCCGCTGGGGTCTGCCCATTCCCGTCTTCTACTGCAAGGACTGCGGTAAGCCGGTCTCTACCCCCGAGTCGATTGCCAAGATCTCGGCTCTCTTTGACGAGCATGGCTCGAACGTCTGGTTCGAGAAGGACGCCATGGAGCTGATCCCCGAGGGCTTCACCTGCCCGCACTGCGGCGGCAAGACCTTCGACAAGGAGAAGGATACGCTGGACTGCTGGTTTGACTCCGGCTCCACCCATTTCGCTTCGCTGATGCACGACACCCCCGACCTGTGGCCGGCTGATGTGTACCTCGAGGGCGCTGACCAATATCGTGGCTGGTTCCAGTCCTCGCTGCTGACCTCGGTCGGCGCGCTTGACCGCGGTGCGCCCTTCAAGCAGGTTCTGACCCACGGCTGGGTCGTTGACGGCCAGGGCCGCGCAATGCACAAGTCGCTGGGCAACGGCGTTGATCCGGCTGATCTGGTCAAGGAGTTTGGCGCCGATATCGTTCGCCTGTGGGTGGCATCGGCCGACTATCATGTGGACGTCCGCTGCTCCAAGGAGATCTTCAAGCAGCTCTCCGACGCTTACCGCAAGCTGCGCAACACTGCCCGTATTCTGATGGCCAACCTCGGCGATTTCAATCCCGAGACCGATATGGTAGCCGATGAGGCTCTCCTCGATATCGATAAGTGGGTGCTCGGCTCGCTCAACGAGCTGGTCAAGGCCTGCACCGAGGCTTACGACAACTACGAGTTCCACATCATCTACCACGCCATCAACAACTTCTGCACCGTCGAGCTGTCCAAGCTCTATATTGATATTACTAAGGATCGTCTCTACACCGAGCGTGCCGATTCTGCCGCACGCCGTTCCGGTCAGACCACCATGTTCCGCGTGCTGACCGCCCTGACTCGTCTGCTGGCTCCGCTGCTGATGCACACCACCGAGGAGATCTGGCAGGCTATGCCGCACACCGCTGACGAGGATCGCCGCAGCGTGCTGCTCAACCGCATGCCGACCTACGATGCGGCTGAACCCTTTGCTGAGGTGACCGCGCGCTACAACAAGCTCTTTGCCCTGCGCGATGATGTGATGAAGGCTCTTGAGATCGCGCGTGCCGACAAGAAGATCGGTAAGTCGCTCGATGCGAAGGTGACCATTTTCTGCGGCGGCGAGGCTGCCGACGTGCTGGCCGGCTTCGGTGATGAGCTGAAGCTGCTCTTCATCGTCTCGGGTGTCAGCCTGAGCGCCGATGCACCCGCTGAGGGCGCATTCACCGAGTGCACCGCTGAGGGCATCTCGGGCGTGCTGGTTGAGGAGGCTGACGGCGTTCGCTGCGATCGCTGCTGGATGTACACCACCGACGGCATCGAGACCGCTGACGGCGGCCATCTCTGCGACCGCTGCCGCGCTGCAATCGAGTAATTTTTGTGGGGGAGCCTTTTGTAAAAGGCTCCCCCACGCCCCCGCGAAAACTTTCCTGCACGCGCTGGATATTGGCGAGACGGGAAGTTTTCGGGGATTGTCAAGGGGCCTTTTTCAAAAGGCCCCTTGACTGGGGTTTGGGGCAAAGCCCCAAGACCTTATCTCAGGAGGTACTTATGTTCTACTGGCTTTTGATGATTCTCGGCTCGGTTGGCCTGGATCAGCTGACGAAATGGCTGGCCGTTACCCGGCTGAAGGGGGAAGATTCCTTCCCGCTTTGGCAGGATGTTCTGCATTTCACTTATGTGGAGAACACCGGCGCGGCGTTCGGCAGCTTCAAGGAGCACCGCTGGGTGTTCATGTTCGTCTCAACCGTGGCTATCATTGCGCTGATCATCTATTACTTCTGGGGCCGTCCGCATGACCGACTGACGACGGTGGCGCTGGCCTTCATCACCGGCGGCGGCATCGGCAATATGATCGACCGTGTCCTGCTGGGCTATGTGGTCGACTTTATCGATTTTACCCTGATTGACTTTGCTGTTTTCAACATTGCCGATTCCTTTGTCTGTGTCGGCGTTGGGTTGATGTTCTTTGCCCTCTTTCGCACAGCGCGCGAGGAGACGCGCGCGGCACAGCAGGCGGAAGCTGCCGAGTCTGCGCAGGAGGAAGAGCCGCATGACGACTGAGCGCCTGACCGTTCCGGCCGATGCTGCCGGTCTGCGGCTGGATGTATGGCTTGCCGAAGCGCTGTCGATCACCCGTTCTGCCGCCGTCCGTCTCATTGAGGACGGCGGTGTTCGTGTTGATGGGGCGCCTGCGCCGAAGAAGCTGAAGCTGTGCGGCAGGGAAGCGGTGGAGGCCGACATTCCCGCCCCCGCACCAGCCGAGGCCAAGCCGCAGGAGATCCCGCTCGATATCGTCTATGAGGACGGCGACATTGTGGTGGTCAACAAGCCGCAGGGCATGGTGGTACATCCTGCCGCCGGAAATCCCGACGGGACGTTGGTCAATGCTCTGCTTTGGCACTGCGGAGACAGCCTCTCGGGCGTGGGCGGCGTGATCCGCCCGGGGATTGTTCACCGCATCGACAAGGATACCAGCGGTCTGTTGGTGGTGGCCAAGCATGACGAGGCCCACCTGACCCTGGCCGCCGGGCTCAAAACGCACGCCATCGCACGCACTTATGCCGCCATCACGGTCGGCAGCCCGCGCGAGGATGCAGGAACGGTCGATGCGCCGATCGGCCGCCATCCGACCGACCGCAAACGCATGGCCATCCTGCCCGGCTCACCCGCTGCGCGCGACGCAATCACGCACTATACGGTGCTTGAGCGCTTCTCGGGCTTTGCGTATGTTGAGTGCCGGCTGGAGACGGGACGCACGCACCAGATCCGCGTGCACATGGCTTCGCTCGGCCACCCGCTGCTGGGCGATCCGGTCTACGACGGGGACAAAAACGACTTCGCGCGCCGGCATCCCGCATACCTGCACGGCCAGTGCCTGCACGCGCGAGAGCTGCGTTTCACGCATCCGCGGACGGGGGAGCCGATGTGCTTCGCCGCGCCTTTGCCGCCCGACTTTGCGGCTGTGCTGGATCTGCTGCGCAGACAAGGATAGGAGAATGCGATGGGAAAATTTGACCATGTTGTGATCGTGTCGGATATTGACGGCACCTTTCTAAACCGGGAAAAGCAAATCGTGCCGCGCAATCTGGCGGCGCTGGAGAGCTTTGTCCGCGAGGGCGGGCGCTTTACCTTTGCATCGGGGCGGGTTCCGCTGAATATGGTGCGCACGATGTCGGCTGCACTGCCCTATGTCAACGCGCCGGCCATTCTCTGCAACGGCTGCTGTCTGTATGACCTGACCCGAATGCAGGAGGTGGAGGCTTACTACCCGAACTGCGCGGTGATCAAGGACATTCAGCGCCTGTGCAGCGTACGTTATCCTGCGCTGGGCTTCCGCGTGTCCATGCCTGACGGGATGCTGGTCGAGCGAATCAATGCCCCGATTGTCGGAGACCTGGCGAAATTTCTGGATGTGACCACGGTTCTTCCGGTCGACGACTGGCCGGAGCGTCCGTATTATAAGGCGGTCGCGCGCGGAGAGTGGGCACTGCTGGAAGCGCTTCGCGCTGAGATCGAGGAACGCTGGCCGGGGTATCTTGCGCTGAGTTACTCCGAGTGCGAATTCCTTGAGATGCTGCACGCCGGATGCTCAAAGGGTGTGCTGCTCGGCCGTCTGCGTGAATACTGTACGGTTGACGGGATCAAGCCAACCGTTTATGCGGTGGGCGACTACGAGAACGACTATGAAATGCTTCTGGCCGCCGATGTGGCGGTTTGTCCGACCAACGCCATGCCGATGATCCGCGAGATCTGTCAGCTTTCCCCTGCATCGAATGACGAGGGCGTCATTGCGGCCTTGATCGAGACACTTGCCGCTATGTCTTGACACTTGCCGATTTGCCGGAGGACGGAGAATTCCGTCCTCCTTTTTTTGCGCTTTTTCGCATGCCGGTGGGGCAGCGTGGCAGAGGTCGCAGGATGACGAATGCAGGAAGGAAATAAAAGAAAAGGAAATTTCAGGAAATTATGGGCCAAATAATCCATATTTGTACCCGCGAGAGAAAAATGAACTGGTAAAATTTGGTAAAATGTAACGAAAAATCGAAAAAATTTTTAGAAAATTTCACTAACCCTATTGCAATTTGGTGGGGATGTGCGTTATAATATAAGCAAAGTGGTGGAAGATGGGGCTAGATGGCGCGAAATGTTGAAAAACCGCGCCGATTTTGGCCGTTCATCCCCCAAAAATCCGCGTCAAGGAGGTGCTGCAGATGCTGTTTGGCGAGTTCAAACATGCAGTTGATGCCAAAAATCGACTGTTTATTCCCGCAAAATTCCGCGAACAGCTGGGCGAGAGCTTTATCGTCATCCGCAGCTCCAGCGGAGAAGAGCATTATTTAACGGTATATTCTCAGAAGGAATGGGCGCAGATCGAGGAACGGCTGGCCGAGATGCCCCGTACCCGCACCCGTGACATCAAGCGTTTCTGGGGCCGCAACGGCCTTGAAGTTTCTCCCGATACGCAGGGACGTATCCTGCTGACCCAGGCGCTGGTCGATTATACCGGCCTTGACAAATCTGCTGTGGTCATCGGTTGCGGCGAATATGCCGAGATTTGGTCGGAGGCGGCGTATGAGCGTATGGTTGCCGCCGAAGATGCCGCCGATTTCGAGCAGCAGCTGCTTGAGTTGGGCGTATAAGGGAATTCAAGATGGAACAGAACACCTTTTCGCATCGCTCGGTGCTGTTGGATGAATGTATTGACGGACTTGCCATCAAGCCCGATGGAATTTATGTAGACGGAACAGCCGGCGGCGGCGGACACAGCTTTGCCATCGCCTCCCGGCTGACGACCGGCCGCCTGATCGCTATCGACCAGGATGAAGCCGCCATCGCTGCGGCCACTGCGCGGCTGATGCCGCTGGGCGAGCGCGCTGTGGTTGTGCGCGATAATTTCTGCCATATTGCCGATGTCTGCCGGAATCTCGGCATCACCGCCATTGACGGCGTGCTGATGGATCTCGGTGTTTCCTCTTATCAGTTGGACACCCCCGAGCGGGGATTCTCCTACCAGGCCGATGCACCGCTGGATATGCGCATGGATCGCCGCGCGGCCAAAAGTGCATACACGGTGGTCAACACCTACCCGGAGGAGGAGCTGAAGCGCATTCTCTTCGCCTATGGGGAAGAGCGCTATGCACCGCGCATTGCGGCGCGCATTGCGGCTGCCCGCGCGGACAAGCCGATCGAAACAACCGGCGAACTGGTCGAACTGATCAAGGCCGCTATGCCGGCTAAGGCGCGCGAGGAGGGACAGCATCCTGCTAAGCGCAGCTTCCAGGCCATTCGCATCGAGGTGAACGCCGAGCTGGACGTGATCTCGCCCGCCATTGAAGCGGCGGCGGGGCTGCTCAAGCCCGGCGGCCGAATCGCGATTATTACCTTCCATTCGCTGGAAGATCGCATCGTCAAGCAGACCTACACTCGTCTTTCTACCGGCTGCACCTGCCCGCGCGACTTTCCGGTCTGCGTCTGCGGCAACCGCCCAATCCTGACACCGGTGAGCCGCAAACCCATTCTGCCCGGCGAGGCAGAGCTGAATGAAAATCCTCGCGCCCGCAGTGCTAAGCTGCGTGTCGCCGAAAAATTGCCCCAGGATGACCAAACGCCACGAAAGGAGCGCCGCGCATGAACCGTAATTACCAATACGATCCGCATTATGCGTACAAGCCGGCCCAGCGGTCGAATCTTCCCATTGAGGAGCAGCTGCGGATGCAGTTTGCCAATCGCGGCCTCGGTGCAGTCAGCGTGGAGGCCGCCAGAGCGGCGCAAAGCCGTCCGGTCGCTTATCCGTCCGCGCCGCGCCGGCAGATGCCTGCGCAAAGCCGTCCTGCGGTGCAGTCCCGTCCGGCGATGCAGAACCGTCCGGCGGCGCAGAGCCGTCCGCAGATGCCTGCGGCCGCACCGCGCAATCGGGCCATTACCGAATCGCGCCCTCCCATCTCGCAGAAGATCCCGCTCTACGAGGTGAAAACACGCCGTACCCCCCTGCCGATGGCGGCCATGATCAGCCTGCTGGTCTGCACGCTGACTGTGCTGTCGGTCGTGATGGGCGCGGCTATGGTCAGCCGTGCATCGGATGAGGTCAGCGCGCTTAAGAGCGAGGCGGCCCAGCTTGCCAATACCGAGCGCGAGCTGAGCCAGGTGCTCGACCGCAAGAATGATCTGCGCACCATCGAGCGCATCGCCGTCGATGAGCTGGGCATGATCGGCACCGACCTGATTACCAAAAAATATATCAGCTTCAGCGGCATTGACGTGATTGAGGCTTATGACGATGAGGAGAAGGAGAGCGTTGGGCTTTCCACCCTGCTCTCGGCCATTGGCATCAACGTGAAATAATCGTCCGGCTTCTGTCGGCACGCATATTTTTCCTGCGTGCAGCATATATTGCCGTGTGCGGGACAGCCGTCAGACGTGACTTAGCGGCAGCGGTGAAGAGTATCCACTCCTCACCGTTGGCTTTTTCAGACAGAAATTCCATGGGGAAGGGGGATGGGAATGGCGAAATTATCGGTTGATCGCGCTGTGCGGCGCAACGCCATGATTGTTTTGCTGTTTTTCATCGGTGCCTTTGCCCTTTTGTCTTTGCGCGTGCTGGCCATCCAGGTCGGCGATTACGCGCGCTATCAGGAAATTGTTATCGATCAGCTGACCCGCGAGGCGAAAATCAATGCCGAGCGCGGGGACATTTACGACACCAACATGGAGGTGCTGGCCACCAATGTCACGGTGTGGCGCGTTTTTATCTCGCCGCGTGACATTGCTGCTGCCGAGGAGGCACGTCTGAAGGCGAAGGCTGAGGGCGGCGAGAAAGCTGCTGCGGCGAGCGACATCCCCCAGGCTGAGTTGATTGCAGCCGGGCTTGCCGAGATTCTGGGCGAGAGCGCAGAGGTGCAGGCTGACAAGGTGCTGGAACTGGCCGCCGATACCAAAAAGTTGGACAAAACGGTTGCGCGCAACGTTGAGGAGGAAGAGGCAAAGGCCGTCCGTGCCTTCATTGCCGAGCATAATCTTCAGACGCAGATCTATCTCGAAGCGACGACCAAGCGCGCCTATAACTACGATAATCTCGCCGCGCATGTGCTGGGCTTTACCGGCACCGACGGTAACGGCCTCTTTGGGCTGGAGAAGGAATATGACGAGCAGCTCTCGGGTGAGCCGGGGCGATACATCATCGCCCGCGATGCCTACGCGCGAGAGATGCCCTTCAAGTACCAGAGCTACATCGATGCCAAGGACGGCTATAATCTGGTCACCACCATCAACATGCGCATCCAGTACGAGCTTGAGCGCCAGCTTGAAGCGACGCTGATTGAGTCGGGGGCGGGGAACCGCGTCTGCGGCATTGTGATGGACGTCAACACCGGTGCCATCCGCGCGATGGCAACCAAGGGCGATTTTGATCTTAACGACCCCTGGACGCTGGACGAAGCCTCGGCTTTCACGCTGGCAAATTCGGGCTACGCCGAGGGGAGCGAAGAATATAAGGCGCTGCTTTCCGAGCTGCGCTATGCGATGTGGAACAACAAGGCCGTCACCGAGCTCTATGAGCCGGGCTCGACCTTCAAGATCCTCACCTCGGCCATGTGCCTGGAAGAAAAGGTTGTCTCGCCCAGCGATCCGTTTTACTGTTCAGGCTCGCTGATGGTTGAGGGGTGGTCAAAACCCATCCACTGCCACAAAACGACGGGCCATGGCCACGTGACCTTTACCACCGGACTTCAGCAGTCCTGCAACCCTGTGCTGATGACCATTGCCCAGCGATTGGGCATCAGCGCTTTTGTCAATTATTTCAACGCCTTCGGGTACATGGAAAAGACCGGCATCGACCTTCCCGGCGAGGCATCGACCATCTTCCATTCGTCGATGTCGATCGTCGACCTGGCAACCGCTTCGTTCGGGCAGAACTTTAAGGTGACGCCCATCAATCAGCTGACTGCCATCTGTGCAGTGGCCAACGGCGGTTATCTGGTTACCCCCCACCTCTATGACCGCTTCGTGGATGACGAGGGCAATGTCATCGAGCGCTACACCGAGACGGCCCGCCGTCAGGTGGTCAGCACCGAGACCTGCCGCACGCTGATCGATATTCTCGAGGAAGGCGTGTCGGGTGACGGCGGTGCAAAAAATGCCTATGTTGCCGGTTACCGCGTTGCGGCCAAGACCGGCACTTCCGAGAAGCGCGACAAGCTGGATGCCAACGGAGAAAAATCCTTCCGTGTCGGCTCCTGCGTTGCCTTCGCGCCGGCCGAGGACCCGCAGATCGCGGTGCTGATCATGGTCGACGAGCCGATGAACGGCCGTGTATACGGATCGATCGTCGCCGCGCCTTATGTGGCCAATCTGCTCAAAGTCGTTCTGCCCTATATGGGCATTGAAGCCAGCTACACTGAAGCGGAGCTTGCCAAGCTGGAGGTCAATCTGCTTGACTACACCGGCTGGTTGGTGGAGGATGCCATCACGAGCATGGGCTATGTCGAGCTCGACTACACGGTGGTCGGCGACGGCACCAAGGTGACGGCGCAGATTCCCGCCGGCGGAAGCCAGCTGGCCAAGGACACCGGCCGCGTGATCTTTTACTGCGGCGATGCCCAGCCCGAGGATACGGTTACGGTCCCCGATGTCATGGGGCGCTCGGCCAGTGCGGCCAACAAGCTGCTCATTGATGCGGGGCTGAATATCCGCATTGAAGGAACGCAAAACTATCAAAGCGGCGCAGGCGCGGTTGTGGTTGCACAGTCGCCGGCCGGCGATACCGTCGTCACGCCCGGAACCATCGTTACGGTTGAGTTCCGCTACCTGGACGGCACCGATTAACCCAAAACAAAAGACGTCAAACGCACCGGATGGCCAAGCAAAACACAACTGCCGGAGGTCGTATGCGTCTGTCCGATCTTTTGCATGATGCGGGATTGCCCGCTCTGCCGGGGACCGACCCCGAAATTAACGACATTGTCTCCGATTCCCGCCGGGCGGGGCCGGGCACGCTCTTTGTCGCCATGCGCGGCACACGGTGCGACGGCCATGCTTATCTGGGTGAAGCTGCAGCAGCCGGTGCGGCTGCGGCGGTTATCGCCGCAGATTGGGTGGGGGAGGTTCCGCTGCCTGCCATCCGTACGCCCGATCCGCGCGCGGCACTGGCCTGCCTTTGGGATGCCTACTATCAGCACCCGGCGGCAAAGATGCGTCTGATCGCGGTTACCGGAACCAACGGCAAAACCTCGGTCAGCACCATGCTGGAAGCCATCTTCCGCGCGGCGCTCTGCCGCACCGGGCTGATCGGAACACTCGGCTGCCGATCGTCCGGCCGCGTGATCGCTGCGGAAAACGACGATCCGCTGGCCAATATGACCACGCCCGACCCTGCCGCCCTGTATCGTGTTCTGGCGCAGATGCGGGACGACGGTGCCGACACGGTCATCATGGAGGCAAGCTCCCACGCGCTTGCGCTGGGGAAGCTGGCGCCCCTTCACTTTGCGGCCGGCGTTTTCACCAATCTCACGCCCGAGCACCTTGATTTTCACGGCTCGATGGAGGACTATCTTGCTGCCAAGCAAAGGCTCTTTTCGACCTGCGAGACGGCCATTCTCAATCGGGACGATCCGCACTGGGCGGCAATGGCGTCGGCTTGCACCGGACGGGTGCTGACCTGCGCCCAGCGCACAGCCGCAGATTTTACCGCATGCGAAATCGCTGACCGTGGCACACAGGGAATCGAATATCTGCTCAAAGCCGAGCAGGTTCGCTTCCGGGTGCATGCCCCCATTCCGGGGCGCTTTACCGTTGAGAACACGCTGCTGGCCGCCGCCTGCGCTTCGGCGCTGGGGATCTCTCCGCTCGCCATTCAGGATGCGCTGGCCGGCCTTGCCGGCGTGGAGGGACGGCTTGAGCGGGTGCCCCTGCCCGGGATGCCGTTCTCGGTGTTTATCGATTATGCGCACACCCCCGATGCGCTCCAAAACCTTCTGCACACCGCCCGGAGCTTCCGGACAGACGGTGAGCGGATCGTTCTGCTGTTCGGCTGTGGCGGAGACCGCGATCCCACCAAGCGCAAGCCGATGGGCCGCATCGCCAGCGAACTGGCCGATTTTGTGATCGTCACCTCGGACAATGCGCGCAGCGAAGTGCCTGCCCGCATCATTGCCGATATTCTGCGCGGCATTGACCGCGAAAAGCCCTATGCTGTAATCGAATCCCGCGCCGAAGCCATTGCCTATGCCATCCGGCAGGCAAGGGAAGGGGACATTATCCTCCTCGCCGGCAAGGGACACGAACGTTATGAAATCGATGCCAACGGCCGCCGCCCCTTCGACGAACGCATTCTGGTTCGTCAGGCCGCTGAAGCGTATCGGAAGAGCAAGTAAAATACCGCAAGTATCAAGATACGGAAAGGACTCCACGATGAAAAGCGTTCTGACGCTTCATGGATATACGGCAGAGATGCTGGCCGCGCTGACGGGCGGCGAGCTGCACTGCTTCGGCTGCAATGGCAGCGTGCAATTTTCTTCGGTTGCCACCGATTCGCGCGAAGTCGGTGCCGGTACGCTGTTTGCCGCCATCGTCGGCGAACGGGTCGACGGTCATGATTACATCGGCCGCGCGGTGGAAAACGGTTCTGCCTGTGTGCTGGCCAGCCGCCTGCCCCAGCCTGTTCCCGAGAATTGCGCCATTGTGCTGGTCGATGATGTTATCGCGGCGCTGGGCAAACTGGCGCAGGATTATGGCCGCCGCACCCCCGGCGTGACGGTCGCCGTGACGGGAAGTGTCGGAAAAACCACCACCAAGGAATTTATCTCCGCCGTGCTCACGCAGAAATTCAGTTTGCACAAAAGCAGCGGCAATCACAATAACGAAATCGGCCTGCCCATGACCATGCTGGATGCCCCTGTGGGCACCGAGGCCAAAGTCTACGAAATGGGCATGTGCGCACTGGGCGAGATCGACTATCTCTCCCGTATCGCCGAGCCCGATATTGCTGTCATCACCACCATCGGCACCTCGCACCTTGAGCATCTGGGCACGCGTGAGAACATCTGCCGCGCCAAGTGCGAGATCGCCCACGGCCTTGGACCGGACGGCCTCTTGATCTGCAATGCCGATGAGCCGCTTCTCTTCCGGGAGGAGCTGGAAGGCCGCCGTCCGATCTTTGTGGCCATCCGCAACCGCTTTGCCGATTTCCGTGCGGTCAATATCCGCACCGGCGTGGGCAAGACGACCTTTGATTTGCTCTACGACCGCCGCGTGGTGACCAACGTGGAGATCCCCACGGTTGGCGTGCACCATGTCTATGCGGCACTGTTTGCATATGCTGTCGGCGTCCGCTGCGGCATGACCGACAGTATGATCCGCGAGGGCCTGATGGCCTTTGCCAACACTGGCATGCGTCAGCATCTTCTGACGCTGGGCGGTGTGACCGTCATTGAGGACTGCTATAACGCCAGCCCCGAGTCGATGCGGGCGGCACTGGAGGTGCTCTGCACGCTCTCGCAGCAGCAAAACGGCGCACGGATGCTGGCGCTGCTGGGCGACATGCGTGAGCTGGGCACTGATTCGGTGCTGATGCATCATCAGTTGGGCATCACCGTCGCTCAGCGCAAGCTGGATTACCTCTTTACGCTGGGTGAGAGCGCGGAAGAGATTGGCCTTGGCGCCATTCAGCACGGGATGCGCGCTGACCGCGTTTACGCCAATCCCGACTGCAGCCGATATGCCCAAAGCGGTGAGATGCTGCTGCGTGTCATGCGCCCCGGCGATATTCTTCTGGTCAAGGCCAGCCGTGCCGTCGCGGCCGAGCGGGTGATCGATTACCTGCGCGAAAACAGCCACCGCATCGGTACCGAAAAATAAGGAGTCAATTATGAACAGTATCGCGATCCTCTTCCCGGGTGCATTGATTCTTTGCTTCCTTTTGACCGTGCTCGCCGCGCGCTATGTCATCCCAAAGCTGATCAGCAAGAAAATGGGACAGCCGATTCTGGAGATCGGCCCGCGCTGGCATAAATCCAAAGAAGGAACCCCGACGATGGGGGGCATCATCTTCATTTTTGCGATCCTGGTGACAACAGCCGCCGCGCTGGTTTTGCTCGCGCTGCTTGAGGAGATCCCCGATTTCGGCGCACTCATGCCTTTTCTGGCAACCTTGGGCCTGGCGATGGCTAACGGCCTGATTGGCATGATCGATGACCACGCAAAACTGCTCAAGCGGCAGAATCAGGGCCTGAAGGCTTACCAGAAGTTCCTGCTTCAGCTGATTGCCGCCGCGCTCTATCTGGTGGCGATGCACATGGCAGGCATGCTGGATACCGCGCTGATCATCCCCTACTTCGGCATTGAATGGGAGCTTGGCGTCTTCTACTATATCATCGCCCTGCTGCTGATCACCGGAGTGGTCAACAGCGTCAACCTGACCGACGGCATCGACGGACTTGCTTCCAGCGTGACGATGGTGATCGGTGTTTTCCTGGCCGTTCTGGCTTTCTTGGGCGGCAATTCTCCGCTCGGGCTGCTTGCCGCGCTGATCATCGGCGGTACGCTTGGCTTCCTTGTCTATAATTTCTATCCCGCCCGTGTGTTCATGGGCGATACCGGTTCGCTGTTCTTAGGCGGCCTTGTGGTCGGTGCGGCATTTATGCTCGGATCGCCGCTGATCGTGCTGGTGATGGGTATTGTCTATATCATCGAGACGGCATCGGTGATGCTGCAGGTGGGCTACTTTAAGCTGACCCACGGCAAACGTATCTTTAAGATGACCCCCATCCACCATCACTTTGAGATGTGCGGATGGAGTGAGATCAAGATCGTGGCAGTTGCCTCGGTCGTGACGGCCGCCGCCTGTGTGCTGGCGTACCTGGGTCTTTGATTTTTGATTCATTCGAAAGGAGGCATCCTGCGATGCGTGAATCTCATTCTGCGCAAACGGCATCACGGCCTGCCCGCCGGACGTCCGTGCAAACAGCGCGGGAATTGCCTCCTTCCTCCAAACTTACCCCTGCGCAGCAGCGCCAGGCGGCGCGGCTTGCGCAGCGGCAGATGGAGGATGCGCAGTATGTGCGTGTATATACCGGCATTGACCGCCCGTTTCTGATCCTGGTGCTGGCCCTTCTGGCTTTCGGCATCGTGATGGGCTTCTCTGCCAGCTTTTCCTACGCAAGCTTCAAATATGACGACAGCCTCTACTTTTTCAAGCGGCACCTGCTTTTCGCCGCGATCGGGGTGGTTGCCATGTTTTTCTGCCTTTATATTCCGATCGAAGGCGTCCGGATGCTGACCTTCCCCGCGTATGGCGTGGCCATTGTCATGCTGCTGCTGGTGTTGATCCCGGGCGTCGGCATCGCCGAGGGCGATGCGCAGCGCTGGCTCTACATTCCGGGCATGGGTACCTTTCAGCCCTCTGAGTTGGCGAAGTTTTCGATGATTATGATGCTGTCCTGGTATATCACCCGCTTTCAGGATAAGATCATTGACCGCCGGCCGGGTGCGCATCCCTTCCTCTGGGGCTTCTGCGGCTGCTGCGGCATCTTTGGCCTGATTGCCGGCCTGGTCGCGCTTGAGCACCATATCTCGGGTACGCTGATCATCGGCGCCATTGGCGTGGTGATGATGTTTGTCGGGCGGGTGAAGGTGAAATATTTGGTGATCGTTGCGCTGATCCTTGCCGCAGCGGCGGTCGTGATGATCTTTGTCACCGGATATGGCATGACCCGTATCGAGGTCTGGAAGATGGTACTTTTCGACCCGGAAAATATCCCGGCCGATGTCGCGCGGGATGAGGCATATCAGAATCTGCAAGGCCTTTATGCCATCGGCTCGGGGGGGATCTTCGGCGTTGGCCTGGGCAACAGCTTCCAGAAATACGGCTTTGTTTCTCAGCCGCAGAATGACTTTATTTATTCCATCGTCTGCGAGGAGCTTGGCTTTATCGGCGCACTTGCCGTGGTTCTGCTTTTCTTGGCGCTGGCCTGGCGAGGCTTTGTCATCGCCCGCAATGCGCCCGATCTCTACTCGGCGCTTTTGGTTTTCGGTGTGGTCACACAGGTGACCCTGCAGGCGATGCTGAACATCGGCGTTGTCACCGGCGTGATCCCCAACACCGGCATCTCGCTGCCCTTCTTCAGTTCGGGCGGTACTTCGCTGGTAATTTTGATGATCGAAATGGGCGTTGTCCTCTCGATCTCCCGTTACTCCTATCAAAAACGAAGCTAAGGAGGCCGTATGCGCGTTCTTATGACCGGCGGCGGCACCGGCGGGCATGTCAATCCTGCCATCGCCATTGCCAATACCATCAAACGCAACAATCCCGACGCTGAGATCGCCTTTGTCGGCACTTCGCGCGGCATCGAAAACAAGCTGGTTCCGGCGGCCGGTTACCCGCTTTACCATGTGGAGGTGCGCGGATTCCGCCGTTCGCTTTCGCCTGCCAATCTTAAGGCCGCATGGCTGGCCTTTGTCTCGCCGATCCGGGCGAAAAAGCTGATCCGAGACTTCCGGCCCGACATTGTGGTCGGCACCGGCGGCTATGCCTGCTGGCCCGTGCTGGTGGCCGCCGCGCGGATGGGAATCCCCACCGCCGTTCATGAATCGAATGCCATCCCCGGCGTGACGGTTCGACGCCTGCAGCATTATGTTGACCGGGTGATGCTCAACTTTGCCGAGAGCGCAGAGTATCTGGACGCCAAGGCGAAGCTGATGGTGGTCGGCAATCCGCTGCGCGGGGAATTTGGCTGCCTGGGACGCGATGCGGCCCGTGCCCAGCTGGGGGCAGAGGGATATCGGCATATGATCCTCTCCTGCGGCGGCTCGATGGGCGCTGAGCCGATCAACGATGCGATGCTGGCCCTGATGCGCGACTATGGCCTGCACCATCCCGAGGTGCTGCACGTCCACGCTACGGGTGCGCTGGAATATGAGGCAGCAAAAGCAAAATTTGCAGAGTATGGGCTGGCAGGGAAGGATAACCTGCGGCTGGTGGAATATATCTACGACATGCCCGTTCAGATGGCGGCCGCCGATCTTGTGGTCAACCGCGCGGGCGCGATGACGCTGTCCGAGCTGGCGGTGCAGGGCAAGGCCTGCCTGCTGATCCCGTCGCCGTATGTGACGGCCAATCACCAGTACAAGAACGCAAAGGTGCTCGCCGACGCCGGCGCGGCCCTGTTGATCGAAGAAAAAGACCTGACACCGGCGCGTGTCGTCTCTGAGGTGGAGAACCTACTGGCAGATGACGAAAGACGGAAGGGAATGGAAAGTGCCATTTCCGCCTTTGCCCGCCGCGATGCGAATCAGGTTATCTATACCGAGATTTGCCGTCTGATGAAGGAAAAACAGGCGTAACCGATTTTCACGAGGAGGAGGTGGAATGGGATGACATCATCCCCGCAAAGCGCCCGGCCGCGCGGCCGCCCGCTGCGTGATGTGCCGATCGAACCCGCTGTCATGCGGCGGACACCCGGTACAGGCAACCCTGCGGACCGACCGGCGCAAAAGCCGGCATCCGCGGCCAAAAAGCCGCGCAAACGCTCAGCCATGCTCAGCGTGCTGACGGTGCTCCTTCTGCTGTTGATTGCGGGGGTCCTGTTCGGCCTGGTGGCAGGCGTCTTCGGCGCGATGCTGGAATTGGAGACGGTCACCGTTGAATGGCCCGCCGGACAGACCGAAATGGTGACAGACACCGACGTGCTTGCCGCGGCCGCACTTTCCGAGACGGACAGGCTCTACGGTATTGATGCTGATGCGGTGGAGTCGGCGGTCCTGCGTGCCAATCCTTATCTGGCCGATGTCAAGCTGGAGCGCCGCCTGCCCAATACAGTTGCCCTGCTTTGCACGCCGCGGGAAGCGGCATATTATCTTGCGGCCGACGGCGAGTGGTTTGCCATTTCGGCTGACTTAATTGTGCTGGAGCAGAGTAGCAGCGAGGCGACCTTCGATGAGCGCGGGCTGGTGCAGGTGATCCTGCCCCAGGTGCAGCATACCGTGGTTGGACGGCCGGTCGAGTTCCGCGATGCCATCGATACCGCATACCTGTGTGCGGCGCTGGATGCGCACCGTGCCAGCGCACTGTGGGCCGAGAGCGATCTGCTGCGCATTAACAGCCGCTTCGACGTGCGTCTGATCGTGCGCGGAAGCTATGCCCTTACACTGGGCAGCAGCGAGGATATGCCGCTGAAGCTGGAACTGGCCGAGAAGATTCTCGCCGATTCGCTCTTTGCCGCCAACACCGGTGCATTCTTAGATCTGTCCAATCCGTCCGAGAGCAGTGCCATTCTCGACAAGCAGACCGATTACCGGCTGCTTTGGCGGGATTAGGGCAAAAAAAGTTGTAAAATTTTATGAAATTTTGTAAAAGGTATTGCAAAATATCATAATATCGTATATTATATATAGTAGGTGTATTGTTTTATCGGCAGGAGCCGATTGGGAAAATCAAAAATTGCAGATCATATAAAATCGGGAGGATATTCACAATGACTTTTGAACACGATGATAGCTGTGACAGCGGCGTAAGCATTAAAGTAGTAGGCGTCGGCGGCGGCGGTAATAACGCTGTCAACCGTATGATCGAAACCAACATCCGCGGGGTGGAGTTTATTGCCATCAATACCGATATCCAGGCTCTCCGCGTTTCCAGCGCACCCAATCAGATTGTCATTGGTGAGAAGATCACCAAGGGCCACGGTGCAGGTGCAAATCCTGAAATCGGTGCTCGTGCTGCAGAGGAAAACCTTGAGGACATCAAGGCGGCTCTTGCCGGTACCGATATGGTCTTTATCACCTCGGGTATGGGCGGCGGTACCGGTACCGGTGCAGCACCCATCGTTGCCCGCGTTGCCAAGGAAATGGGCATTCTGACCGTCGGTATCGTGACCAAGCCGTTTGCTTTTGAGGGCAAGCGCCGCATGGAGCAGGCCGAGGCCGGCATTGCCAACCTCGAGGACTATGTTGACTCGCTGGTCATCATCCCCAATGAGCGTCTGAAGCTCATCTCCGACAATCGCATCACCCTTGCCAATGCGTTTGAGTTTGCCGATGATGTTCTGCGCCGCGGCGTACAGAGCATTTCCGAGCTGATCAATATCCCCGGCTTTATCAACCTTGACTTCGCAGACGTTTCTTCGGTCATGAAGGACGCCGGCTTTGCACACATGGGCGTGGGCAGAGGCGAGGGCAAGGACAAGGCCGAGCAGGCTGCCCGCGAGGCAATCTCCAGCCCGCTGATGGAAACCTCCATCGAGGGCGCACGCGGTATCCTCGTTTCGATCACCGCTTCCCACGACATCGGTCTGGAAGATGTCGAGCTTTGCTCCAGCCTCATCGCCCAGGAAGCACATCCCGATGCAACGGTTATCTGGGGTGCTGCATTTGATCCTGAGCTGGAGGATACCATCAAGGTTACCCTCATCGCCACCGGTTTCGAGAAGAAGGACGAGATTCCCTCGGTCAAGGCTGCACGCCTGGCAGAGAAGAATAAGCCCGCTGTCGAGAAGAAGCCCGAGGCACAGCCCGCCGCTCAGCCGCAGATCTCGGTTGAACAGCGCATTCCGCGCCGTGAGCTGCCCCTGACCGCTGCACAGCCGGCACCCGCTCCCGCTCCCGTCGCTCAGCCCGAGCCGATCGATGAGCCCGAAGAGCCGGTCTACACCGCACCGGTGAACAACACCAATGAGGTGATTCCGGACGATGATTTCGATGACATCATGAATATGCTCAGAAAGCCGAAGCGCCGTGACGATTTCCGCGGCAGAAGATAAGGCTTTGCATTTGCACGCAAAATAACAGGCATGCCGGCGGGGAATTTCCCTTCCGGCAGCCTTTTGTTATTTTTTCCAGAAGCTTGCTGCCGTGTGTCGTGCGAATTGGGGGAAAATACGATTTTTCCAAAAAAGGCTTGCATTGCGTCGATGAATGTGGTAAACTATTATTATAGAATAAATTGTCATCAAGAAGGGATACGGCAGATGGGAAAGAGCTTGCATTGGTTTGACTTTAGCGCTCAGCGCATGAAATGTCCTCCGGCTCTTACTGTAACTGCGCGCACGCCCGTCTGCAACCGTCAGAATCACCCAGCATAACCGAAAGGAAAGCTGTACGATTTTGGCGGCCTTTTGTTTTTTGATGCGAACCGTTGTTTGAATTCATAGGAATTTGGGGTGAAAAATCATGAGTATGAACGATCTGGATAAGCTGCATGAGGAGTGTGGTGTATTCGGTATTCACACCGGCGGAGATAGTCATGTCAATGTTGTCTCGGCCACATATTACGGGCTTTATGCCCTGCAGCATCGCGGCCAGGAGAGCTGCGGTATTGCGGTCAATGACGACGGCCTGATCCATTGCTACAAGGATGAGGGGCTGGTCAACGATGTTTTCTCCGAGTCGGTGCTGCGCAAGCTGGGCAACGGCAAGATCGCGGTGGGGCATGTGCGCTACGGCGATGCGGGGACCAAGGGCCGCGAGAACGCCCAGCCGCTGGTGGCCAACCACGTCAAGGGCTGTTTGACCGTCGCCCACAACGGCTGCCTGACCAATGCCGCTGAACTGCGCGAACAGCTGGAACTGTCCGGTGCAATCTTCCACACGACCAGCGATGTTGAGGTCATGATGTACGAGATCACCCGCTGCCGCCTCAGCGCACCCTCGATCGAGGAAGCCGTCAGCGGTGCGATGGAGATCATTGAAGGCGCTTATTCGATGGTGCTGATGTCCCCCACCAAGCTGATCGCCGCCCGTGATCCGCACGGATTCCGTCCGCTCTGCATCGGTAAGCTGGGGAGCGCCTATATCGTGACGTCCGAGTCCTGCGCGCTGGACAGCATCGGCGCCTCCTTCTTGCGCGATGTTGAGCCGGGTGAGATCGTGGTCATCGACGACAACGGTCTGCGCTCGATCACGACCCACTGCGGCAAGTGCCCGTCCAAGATCTGCGTGTTTGAGTATGTCTATACCGCCCGTCCCGATTCGGTGATCGACGGGGCGTCGGTGCATGAGGCACGTCTGCAGGCAGGTGCTTTCCTGGCTCGCCAGCATCCGGTCGAGGCTGATGTGGTCATCGGTGCGCCCGACTCCGGTCTGGACGCCGCCCTCGGCTACTCCCGCGAATCGGGCATCCCCTACGGTATCGGCTTTATCAAAAACAAGTATATCGGTCGTACCTTTATTCTGCCCACCCAGTCTGACCGCGAGAATAAGGTGCGCATCAAGCTCAACGCTGTTGCTTCGACGGTGCGGGGCAAGCGTGTCGTGCTGGTCGATGATTCGATCGTTCGCGGCACCACCTGCGCGCATACCATCCGCATTCTGCGCGAGGCGGGCGCGACCGAGGTTCACATGCGAGTGGCCTCCTCCCCCTATCTCTATCCCTGCTACTACGGCACCGATATTAAGTCGGCTGACAGCCTGATCGCCCACAATCACACCATCGAGGAGATCCGCGAGATCATCGGCGTGGACTCGCTGGGCTACCTGACGCTGGAGGGCATTATGACCTTTGTGCCGGGCTGCAAGCGGGGCTTCTGCACCGCATGTTTTGACGGTAAGTACCCCACTGAGGTGAACAAAAACGAAGAAAAGCCCCGTTATCTGAGCCCGCTCAGCGAATCCAAAAAGAATTGAAGGGAGACCATCATGAAGAAAGTTGCCATTATCATGGGCAGCGACAGCGACCTGCCGGTCGTTGAGGCTGCCATCAAGACTCTGCGTGAGTACGGCGTTCCCTATGAGGCGCATGTTTATTCTGCTCACCGTACCCCCGAGGCTGCCCGTCAGTTCGCGCTGGGCGCGCGTGAGGCCGGCTACGGCGCGATCATCGCCGCCGCAGGCAAGGCGGCGCATCTGGCCGGTGCCATGGCGGCCAATACCACTCTGCCGGTGATCGGGATTCCGATCAAGTCCTCGACCCTCGACGGCCTGGACGCGCTGCTGTCCACCGTGCAGATGCCGTCCGGCATGCCGGTGGCCACCGTTGCCATCGACGGGGCAGCCAATGCTGCGCTGCTGGCGATTCAGATCCTTGCCGTGGAAGACAGCGCACTTGCCGCAAAGCTGGATGAAGCCCGCGCCGGCATGACGGCCGCTGTGGCCAAGAAAGATGCTGTCCTGCAGGAAAAGTTGGCAGCCCTCTGATCACGATTATTATTGAACCGAAAGGAAATAGACGATCATGAAAAGTTTCAGCGAAAGCTACAAAGCTGCCGGCGTTGACATTACGGCCGGTTACCGCGCGGTTGAACTGATGAAAAAGCACGTCGCCGCAACCATGACAGCCGGCTGTGTCTCCGATATCGGCGGATTTGGCGGCCTGTTCGAGTTGGATATGACCGGCCTTGAGCGCCCGGTCCTGGTCAGCGGCACTGACGGCGTCGGCACCAAGATCAAGCTTGCCTTCCTCTTGGATAAGCACGATACTGTGGGCTTCGACTGCGTGGCTATGTGTGTCAACGACATCATTTGCTGCGGCGCAAAGCCCCTCTTCTTCCTTGACTATATCGCCATCGGCAAGAACTTCCCCGAGAAGGTTGCCGCTATCGTGTCGGGTGTGGCTGAGGGCTGCATCCAGGCTGGCTGCGCCCTCATCGGCGGCGAGACGGCCGAGCATCCGGGCCTGATGCCCGAGGACGAGTACGACCTGGCCGGCTTCTCGGTCGGTGTGGTTGATCGTTCGAAGATCATCGATCACAACACCCTCAAGCCGGGCGATGCCGTCATCGCGCTGGCTTCCACCGGTGTACATTCCAACGGCTTCTCGCTGGTCCGCCGCGTCTTCGACGTCGAGAACCGCGACCTGTCGGTCTACTGCGACGATCTCGGCATGACGCTGGGTGAGGCGCTGCTGACCCCCACCAAGATCTACGTCAAGTCGGTGCTGGCGCTGAACGAGCAGGTCAAGATCGGCGCTGTTTCGCACATCACCGGCGGCGGCTTCTACGAGAATATTCCGCGCGCCATCCCCGACGGCCTCTGCGCCAAGATCGAGCGCAAGGCAGTCCGCGTCCTGCCCATCTTCGACCGCATCGCCCGAGAAGGCAACGTGCCCGAGCGCGATATGTTCAACACCTACAACATGGGCGTCGGTATGTCGGTGATCGTCCCGGCCGAGGATGCCGACAAGGCAATTCGTATCCTCCGCGAGAACGGTGAGGACGCTTACCTCATCGGCGAAGTCGCGAAGGGCGACGGGATCGAGATATGCTGAGTACCGCACGCATTGCCGTCCTCGTCTCGGGGGGCGGAACCAACCTGCAGGCCCTGCTTGACGGACAGGATTCCGGCCTGCTGCACAGCGGAAAAATTGAGCTGGTTATCTCCAGCAAGCCCGGCGTCTACGCGCTTGAGCGTGCCGCCAAGCACGGCGTTCCCGCTGTCGTCGTCGAGCGCAAGGCCTGCGCAGATCTGGCTGAATTCGAGGCCGGGATCTCGGCTGCGCTTGAAGAATATCAGATCGATTTCATCGTGCTGGCCGGCTTTTTGTCCATCCTCAGCGAGGACTTCGTCCGCCGCTGGCCCGACCGTATTATCAATGTCCACCCCGCGCTCATCCCCTCCTTCTGCGGCAAGGGCTTCTACGGCCTGCGCGTGCATGAGGCGGCGCTTGAATACGGCGTCAAGGTGACGGGTGCGACGGTACATTTTGTCAATGAGATCTGCGACGGCGGACGGATCATCCTCCAGCGCGCCGTCGATATCGAGCCGGGTGACACGCCCGAGACCCTGCAGCGCCGGGTCATGGAGCAGGCCGAATGGTATCTGCTCCCCCGCGCCGCCGAGCTGGTCAGCGCAGAACTGATCGCCAATAACCAAAAGGAGATTTGACCATGAACGCAAAGAAAATCGATGCAATTCTGGCCGCCCACGCATATCCCGGCCGCGGTATTATCCTTGGCCGCTCTGCCGACAACAAGTACGGCGTGGTCGCGTACTTCATCATGGGCCGCAGCGGAAACAGCCGCAACCGCGTCTTTGAGACGACCGATGACGGTATCCGCACCCGCGCTTACGACGAGTCGAAGATGGTCGACCCGTCGCTGATCATTTATCATCCCGTCCGCAAGATCGACGCAGGGCTGATCGTCACCAACGGCGACCAGACCGACACCATCCGCGACTTTATGGTCGCCGGCAAGTCCTTCGCTGACGGCCTGCGCACCCGCTGCTTCGAGCCCGACCCGCCGAACTACACCCCCCGCATCTCGGGCCTGCTGGCCGCTGACGGCAGCTACAAGCTGTCCATCCTGAAGTCGGCCGACGGCAACCCCGACTGCAACCACCGCTTCTTCTATGAGTACGACGCACCGGTTGCGGGCTTCGGCCACTTTATCCATACTTATCAAGAAAATCTCGACCCGCTGCCTTCCTTCGAGGGAGAGCCGCGTCTGGTCAACTGCGATGCCCCGGATGCAAAGGCTTATGCCGATCTGCTTTGGGCCAACCTCAACGAGGACAACACGGTTTCGCTGTATGTGGCGTATGTCGACCTTGCCACCGGCGCGACGGATACGGTAATCATCAACAAGAACGTCTGATCGGAGGGATGCTCCATGCGTGAGACGATCCTTTTGCGTGAGGGCTGGCGCTTCCATGAGGGTGGGGAGGATATCCCCACCCCGCGCCACAAGGGCGTACTTTATAACGGCGCAAAATTGGAGTCGAAGCTCTATGGCTTTGCCTCAACCCGCTACAGCACTAACCCCAACCATTGTGCCGAGCGCTGGGACGAGATCTGCGTGCCTCATGATTTTATTGTGCGGCACCCGCCGTCTCCCGACTATGCCATGACGCTGGGCGGCTTCGCCTACGGCGAGGCCTGGTATCGGCGGACGCTTTGCTTTGACGAGTGTGATGTCGGGCGGCGGATCATCGTTTGCTTCGGCGCGGTTGCGACCCATTGCATCGTTTACTTCAACGGGACGCCGGTGGCCGAGAGCCGCACGGCGTACACCCCCTTTGAGGCCGAGCTGACCGATCTCATTCGTCCCGGCGAGTCCAATCTGCTGGCCGTCCGTATTCTCCCGACTGAGGCGCACGAGGGCTGGTGGTACACGGGCGGCGGCATAATCCGCGAGGTGACGCTGGTCAAGACCGATGTGACAGCCGTTGATGTGCGTGGCGTTTGGGTACGGCCGGTGAAGATGGCGGACGATTGCTGGCGATGTGAAATCGAGACAAGGCTTGTCCGCTCTGCGGGCGGTGAGGATATCGTCACGTTGGAACAGCGCATCGGCGACCGGACAGTATTCGACGAGGTGACTGTTCCCGGCTATGGAACGGTGGTGCATCGTCAGCAGATCACGGTTTGCTCCCCCCATTTATGGGATGTGGATGCACCCCATCTTTACACCGCTCAAACGCGAATTTCCCGCTCCGGCGAGTTGATTGATGAAGTTGAGACCACATTTGGCTTCCGTACGGCTGAGTTCCGCGCGGACGGATTTTACCTCAACGGCCGGCGGGTGCAGCTGAAGGGCTTTTCCTGCCACGAGGATTACGGCATCCTTGGTCGGGTGGTGCCCGCATCGATCGCTGATCTGCGCATCCGTCTGCTGCAGGAGTCGGGGGCAAACGCTTATCGCTGTGCCCACTACCCGCACAGCGATGCGACTATGGATGCGCTCGACCGCCGCGGGGTGCTGACCATGGCCGAGTGCCGCCATTTCTCGCCGACGCCCGAGGCGCTGGCACAGCTGGAGGTGCTCATCCGCCGGGACCGCAATCATCCGTCGGTGGTGGTTTGGTCGGTGGGCAACGAGGAGCCGACCTTTGCCGCGCCTACCGGTGCCGCTGTGGCGCGCCGGATGCAGGCGCTGGTACGCCGGCTTGATCCCGACCGTGCTGTCACGGTGGCCAACGACAAGCGCCCCCATGAGGCGCCGGTGATGGATGTCTTCGATGAGGTGCTTGGGGTTAACTACAACCAGCGAAACCTCGATGCGATACATGAAAAGCATCCTGATCAGACGGTGATCCTCACCGAGTGTGCTGCCAGCGGAACCACCCGCGGGCATTATGACGAGATCGACCCCGTCGCCGGATTTGTCGGCGGCTATGACCGCCAGTGCTTCGGCTGGAGCAATTCGGCTGTCGATGCCCAGCGGTATATTGCCGAGCACCCGTGGATCGCAGGCTGCTTCCAGTGGGCCGGCTTTGAATATCGCGGTGAGGCCGAATGGCCGCGTCTCTGCTCCCAGTCGGGAGCGATCGATCTGTTTTTGCAGAAGAAAGATCTGTTTTATCTCATGCGCGCCATCTGGCAGGATGAGCCGCAGTGTCATATTCTGCCCCATTGGAACTTCACCGGGCGGGAGGGAGAGATCATCGAGGTGATGGTCTACACCAACTGCGCCGAGATCGAGCTGACGTGCAACGGTGCGGTGCAGGGCAGGGAAGCGAGCGGGCGGTTTGCGCCTGCCAGATTTGCTGTTCCTTATGTGCCGGGTGAGCTGCGCGCCGTCGGTTATGACGCCGAAGGGCATATTGTGGCGGAGGATGTGGTTGTGACCACCGGCCGTCCCGCCGCGCTGACCCTGACCATCGATAATCCCGAGGCGCTGGGGCGGTACGGCGACGATTGTGTCCTGCATGTCACCGCATGCGCGGTTGACGCTGACGGGCGGATCGTTCCAGATGCCGAGCTGCCTCTGACTTTTGCCATTGCCGGCGGCGGAACGCTGGATCATACCCATACGCCAACCAGGCCGCAGATCCTGGGCACCGGCTCGTCGGTCTGTGATCCCGAGCCGCCCCAGAAGCGGGAACGCCATATGCGTGCCGGTGCTGCTGCCTGCGCGGTTCGTGTGCCGATACGGACCGATGGCTCGCGTGCTTATCTTGTTGTGCGCTCTCCCGGCCTGGCTTCGGCCAGCGTGGAGCTGTGATTTGTCTGATTTGAACGAAATTGAAAGGATATAGAACGATGACTGAACTTGAACTGAAATACGGCTGCAACCCCAACCAGAAGCCTTCCCGCATTTTCATGGACGAGGGTGAGCTGCCCATCACGGTGCTCAACGGCCGCCCCGGCTACATCAATTTCCTCGATGCCCTCAACGGCTGGCAGCTCGTCCGTGAGCTGAAGGCTGCCACCGGTCTGCCGGCTGCGACCTCCTTCAAGCACGTCAGCCCGGCCGGCGCCGCTGTCGGTGAGCCCCTCTCCGACACCCTCAAGAAGATCTATTTCGTCGATGATATCGAGGGCCTCAATGATTCGCCCCTCGCCTGCGCCTACGCCCGCGCTCGCGGCGCTGACCGCATGTCTTCCTTTGGCGACTGGATTGCACTCAGCGACGTCTGCGACCTGACCACCGCCATGATCATCAAGCGTGAGGTTTCCGACGGCATCATCGCCCCCGGCTACACGCCTGAAGCGCTGGAGGTGCTCAAGTCCAAGCGCAAGGGCGGCTACAATGTCGTCCAGATCGACGAGAACTATGTCCCGAACCCCATCGAGCGCAAGCAGGTCTATGGCATCACCTTCGAGCAGGGCCGCAATGAGCTGAAGATCGACAACGACATGCTCGCCCATGTGGTCACCGAGAACAAGGATCTGCCCGATTCGGCCAAGCGAGACCTGGTCATCGCGCTGATTGCCCTCAAGTACACCCAGTCCAACTCGGTTTGCTACGCCGTTGACGGCCAGACCATCGGCGTCGGCGCAGGACAGCAGTCGCGTATCCACTGCACCCGCCTCGCCGGCAACAAGGCCGACATCTGGCAGCTCCGCCAGCACCCGAAGGTGCTCGCGCTGCCCTTCAAGCCCGAGCTTGGCCGCCCCGACCGCGACAATACCGTCGATGTCTACATCTCCGAGCAATGCGAGGACGTGCTGGGCGACGACGTTTGGCAGAACTATTTCACCACCCGCCCCGAGCCGCTGACCGCCGCCGAGAAGGCAGAGTGGCTCTCGAAGATCACCGGCGTCGCCCTCGGCTCCGATGCGTTCTTCCCCTTCGGCGACAACATCGAGCGCGCCCGCCGCAGCGGCGTCAGCTACATCGCTGAGCCCGGCGGCTCGATCCGCGATGATCAGGTCATCGAAACCTGCAACAAGTACGACATTGCCATGGCCTTCACCGGCCTTCGTCTGTTCCATCAGTAAGGTC
>JAFWBJ010000075.1 GCA_017507145.1 Clostridia bacterium
TTTCATTTTTTCCACATTTGTTTTCTTTATGCAAAAAACGGCACGGACAAGAAAATTTTTCTGTCCATGCCGTCCATATACGCATTTTTACTCACCGAGCGGCGCGCCCGATGCGTCGGTATTAATGTTGCCAACCAGAATCAGGATACCCTCAATGAAGCCCCAGATCGAGCCGATTCCGCAGCAGAAATTCAGCAGGATCTGTGCCACGCCTCGTCCGGTATAGCCGAGATAGAAGCTATGTACGCCGAATCCGCCAAGGAAAATACCGAGTAGGCCGGCGGCCAATTTGGATTTCAGCACCGGCTTGGGCTGGTTGACCGGCTTACCGCACTGCGCACAAGCGGTGGCTCCGGGTTGAATCGGCGCGCCGCAGGCCGAGCAAAAGCTCTGTGTCTGGCCAAGTGCGCATCCGCAGTTCGCGCAGAAAGCCGCGCCGTCTTCAATTTGCGATCCGCAATTTTTACAGAACATCTTAAGTTCCTCCTTAGTATATCACATCAATGGTTATTTCCCGTCCTCAAGCGCCGAAGCAGTTCCATTTCCTCGGGGCGGTATGGCGTTCCGTCGGGATAAAGGACATCGTGCTGCCAAACCGGCGGGTTCGGGTCCCTCTTCCCCCACCATAGATTGGTCTGCGTACGCCCAACGACAAAGCCCCAATGCCAGCAGGAAATCTTCCGGTCGGCAAAATAGGGGAGATGGTCCGCGAAGCTGTTTTCTCCCTCTCGGAAGAGCCACTCGGTTACAAACAGCGGCTTATCCAGCGCGGCGACCGAGTCGACAAACGCCTTCGTTTTTTCAAGCGATACATACGAATGGAAGCTGATGACATCGGACAACTCAAGCATCGCACAGTTGACCGAATCGCGGCGGTCGAGACGCCAGACCCCAGCGGTCAGCGGCTGCACCGGATCACATTCTCGGGCCCAGCGGAAGCAGTTCACCAGCAGCGGCAGCGATGCGTAACCACGGTTGGTATTGCCGGGCTCGTTGAAGAGATCCCACGCAACGATGCGGGAATCGTCGCGATGTGCGCCGACCACTGCATGGACATACGCACGCAGCGCCGGCTGCTTTTCGGGATCATCCGCAATACGGAAGCCCGGAGACGGTGTCCAGCGGCCGTTATGCAGGCCGGGCACGGGATCGAGCTGTTTACCGAGGTAGGGATCCTGCCCACCGTCAAATGCGCAGTCATCGAAGAGGATCGGCAGGGTGGAGAGTCCATGCTCTGCCGCAATGGCGAGGAAGGTCTCGAAGGTGGCAAGGAAGCCATCTCCCTCCTTTTCCCAGACGATGAACGGCAGAAAAACGCGCACGCTGTTATAGCCGCAATCGGCCGCCCACGCGAGCTCGCGCCGGATGGTCGCCTCGTCGAAGGATTCGCTCTGCCACATTTCGGTCGCGTTCACCGCCGTGGATGGAAGGTAGTTCATCCCGACCTGCCACGCAGTTTTCTCGTACCATGCTTTCGCCTGCGCAATGCTCCATACATTCATGATATCATCCTTTCTGCAAAATAATCCCGGTGCAGTATGACACAAACTTTCCACTTCCGCAAGCAGAACCGGGGAATCGCAGGATTTTCACTCTTTCATCGTCATCGTCGCCACGACGGCATAGTGGTCGCTGTAATAACAGCCATCAAAGGTGGTGTAGTCCACCGCGTAGGTATAGACGTTCCAGTCATCGGCACTGACGAGAACCTGATCAATCGGGTAGGCCTTAGGATAGCCCGCCTTGCCCATTTTATTGAACGATCCGGTGCCGGTTGAACTCTCTGCCGCCTCAAACTTGGTATCACGCAGAAGCGTCTCGGTCAGGGCGGTGTAGGAAGGGGATTCCAGCGTAAAGTTGAAGTCGCCCGTGCAGACGACCGGATAGCCGGTCTCCTCGGCCAGCTGCTCGCAATAGGTGCGGACAACGGTGGCCTGACCGGTCTGGAGCAGTGTGCTCTCGGTCCCGACGTGGGTGTTGACGTGAACATAGTGCTCACCGGTTTCCTTGATCTTAAACACAGCATAGTGCGCCAGGCGCTCGGATTCGCCCTTCCATTCCACCGACACCTTCAGGTGTTCGGGATCCTCGGTCAGCCAAATTGAGCCCGACTTGACCAGCTCCAGTTTATCGGTATTATAAAGGATAGAAATCTTCTGATTTTTGCTCGCGCCGGTACGGTCATAACTCCAGGATGCATCCATGCCGTCAAAATACTGCCGCCAGGGTGCGCTGCACTCCTGCAGGCCGATCGAATCGGGCATATGGGTCAGGATAATTTCGCGGATGCGAGGCTGGCGCACCTGAATCAGGTGCTGGTTGTTGTTCGCATTAGCCGCATACTCAGTATCGGTGGCCAAAAGGTTGAGTGACATCACGGTCATTTTATCGCTCTCGGGTACGCGGTATTCCACATGCAGTGCCGGGTCAATCTCGATGGTATCGGTGGGCGCAGCAGGAAGGCAGTGCTCGATGAAGTATTCAACAGCCGATGCGGTTGCAGTCTCCGAGCCGCCGAGAATCAGCACGCGGTTTTCGATAACGGTAATATCATAGTCATACGTCCCGATATCGGTGGTGTCGTAGGTGAAGTATTTGCCGTTGCGAGTGGTTTCGCCGAGCACGATCTCATACTCACCGGCCAGCGTGGAGGAAATTCTCTCATTCTCCCAGTCGGTCGTGATGGTCAGGCCGACACCGGTCATGGCCTTGATCTGGCGGTTGAGCGCCACTGCGGCATCGGTCAGTTGCTGGGTACAGAGTTCAGGACGGACGATCTGATAGACAGAGGTGCCGTCCGCGACGACGGTCAGCGGCTCGGGTGCCGGCTCTGCCGTTTCGTCGGGCGCCTCCTCCTCGGCGGGCGGCGTCTGCCCGCAGCCGACCAGCGGAAGCACAAGAATGGCCGTAAATAAAAGCGCAAGCAGGCGCAGAGAAATCCGTTTCATCCTTCTCATCCTCACACGCAGCGCACAGCGGTGCCCGATGCGGTCACCATCAGCATGCCGTTATCCGAGCCCAGCACTTCATAGTCGATATCAACACCGACAATCGCGTTCGCGCCAAGCGCGGCCGCCCGCTGCTGCATCTCGGCCATCGCGGCCGAACGGGCATTGAGCAGTTCTTCCTCATAGCTGGCCGAGCGGCCGCCGAAAAAATTGGACAGGCCTGCGGTAAAATCCTTGACAAAGTTGATACCCGAAATCACTTCGCCGAACACAATGCCGTAGTATTCGACAATAGCGTGCCCTTCAACCGAAGGGGTAGTGGTTACGATCATCATCCATTCTCCTTTTGCGATAGATTTTCTGTTCACGGTATGCGATATTTAGTATAGCATAGCCCCCGCCCGCTGTCAAGAAATATCTCTTCCGCCCTTGCATTTCGGAAAAAAATATGGTAAAATAAGGGCACTTTCAAAAACGGAGGTCCGCTATGCAGATTCGAGACAGTTTTTCCGGCGGCAGTATGCCCATTTCCTTTGAGATCTTCCCGCCCAAGGGCGAGTTGGGGGTCGACACCCTGTGCTCGGTTCTGGGTGAGCTGCGCGACCTCGCCCCGGCCTTCATCAGCGTGACCTGCTCGGCCGGCGGCAGCGGGAACGGCAGCGGCGGCAAGACCGCCATGCTGGCCGAGCTGGTCCAGCGCGAGTACGGTATCACATCGCTGGCCCACCAGACCTGCATCAGCGCCAAGCGCGCCGACATCGACCGCACAGTCGAAGACCTGCGCAGCCGCGGTATCGAAAATATTCTTGCTCTGCGCGGCGACCTGGTCGCAGGCAGCGAGCCGGGCGATTTTGCCTATGCTGCCGAGCTGATCGCGGTGCTGGCCGACCGCGGCTTCTGCATCGGCGCCGCCTGCTACCCCGAGGGGCACATCACCTGCGACTCCCCTAAGGATAACCTCGACCACCTCTACGCCAAGCAGGAGGCCGGCGCGTCCTTCTTTGTCAGTCAGCTTTTCTTTGATAACGACTGCTTCTATCGCTTCCTCGAAGCCGCCCGCGCGCGGGGCATCGACCGCCCCATCGTCCCCGACATCATGCCCATCCTCTCCAAGGCCCAGATTTCGCGTATGATCTTCCTCTGCGGCGCCTCCCTGCCCTCTCGCATCGTGCGCCTGCTCCACCGCTGGGAGGACTCCCCCGAGGACCTGCGCCGCGCCGGCATCGAATACGCCGCCGCGCAAATGTGCGACCTCCGCGACCACGGCGCCGACGGCATCCACATCTACACCATGAACCAACCCGACATCGCCCGCACCTGCGTGGAGGCGCTAAGGGGGTGACGGTTTTTGGGGCTTTGCCCCAAACCCCACTGGGGGCGCCTTTTGAAAAAGGCGTCCCCAGGCCCCCGCGAAAACTTTCATAAAAAAGAATGACCTTTGTGCCAATCAAATTTGATGCGCACAAAGGTCGGTTTTTATGTTGGAAAGTTTTTGGGGAGTCCAGAGGGCCTTTTTTCAAAAAGGCCCTCTGGTAGGGGTTTGGGGACAACGTCCCCAATTCCTCACTCAATCCCCATCTGTCCCATCAGACGCTTGTTAAACTCCTCGGCGGTGTTGTAGCCCATCTTTTTCTGGCGGTTGTTCATCGCCGCGATCTCGAGGATGATGGCCAGGTTGCGGCCGGGCTTGACCGGGATGGTAATCATGGGCAGTTCGATGCCGAGGATTTCGATCTTCTCGCCGTCCAGCCCCAGGCGGTCGTACATTTTGCCCTGGATCCAGGGCTCGAGGTTAATGACCAGGTCCACGCGCTCGGTCTCCTTGACTGCGCCCATACCGAAGAGTCGGCGGACGTCGACGATACCGATGCCGCGCAGCTCGACATAGTGGCGGATGATTTCGGGGGCCTGTCCGACCAGCGTTCTGGCCGAGACGCGCTTGAGCTCAACCGCATCGTCGGCGATCAGCCGGTGGCCGCGCTTGACCAGCTCGATGGCCGTCTCGGATTTACCGACGCCGCTGTCACCGAGGATCAGAATACCTTCACCGTAGACCTCGACCAGCACACCGTGGCGGGTAATGCGTGGGGCAAGCGAAACGCTGAGCGAGCTGATCAGGGCAGCCGAAAACTCACTGGTGGTCAGCGCGGTGCGCAGAAGGGGCACATCGTGCACCCGCGCCGCGGCGGCCAGCTCGTCATGGACCGACAACCCAGTGGTCACCACAACAGCCGACGGCTTAGCCGCCATCAGCCGGTCAAGGCTGCTCTCCCGCTCGGCTGCGGAAAGCTCGGTCAGATAGCGATGCTCGGCCTTACCGATCAGCTGGATGCGCGCAGACTCGAAATATTCAAAAAAGCCGGTCAGTGCCAGCCCGGGGCGGTTGACCTCGGGGGTCGTAATGAGGATCTCCGGCAGATTCGCCGGGACGACAATCTGCTCAAGAGAAAACTCATCGATCAATTTACTCAGGGGAATGGTGTGGTTCCCTTCCATATTCAATACCTCCGGCACCGGCCATCGTGATGATGATACCATTATACCATATCCGGCCGGCAAAGGAAAGACCTGCGCAAGAAAAATCTGCAAAATTCACATGGCGGCCATAATTTTGCGCTATACTGATACCAAATCACGCCCGCTCCGCGGGACAGGAGGACTACATCATGAAGAAATCCTATCTGCGCCTGGCCGTCCTCGGCCTTGCGCTGCTCTTACTGACCGGCTGCGGCCAAGCAAAGCCGATCCAGCCGACCGAGGAAGATCTGCAGGTCGTCATGCAGGCCGGCGGCTACGACATCTGCTATGACGAGCTGCGTTACTACACCTGCAACCTCAAGGCACAGATGGCCGATTATTACGGCGGGGACATCTGGGCCGATGCGGCCACTGCCGCGCCTTATCTGGAGGAGCTTCAGAAGGGGGTTGCCGATATGAGCCGCTACAACGCCGCCGTCCTCTCGCTCTGCGCCGAGTTCGGTATCAGCATCGACGAGCCGGCCATCCAGAGCGAAGTGCAGGCCGAGGTCGATGCGCTACTCGAGGAGTGCGGCAGCAAAAAGGAATACCGCGCCGCGCTGGATACCTATTACATGAACGACCGCCTCTTCCGCTACCTGACCGCCATCTCGCTCTGCGAGACCGAGCTCTACAACGTTCTGCTCGATCTGGATCTGCTCGATAACACCGATGAGGGTGCCGAGGCCTTCTTCGCCTCCGATGAATTCATTCGCACCCTGCACATCTACATCAGCAACGATGCTGGTGAATCAGTCGAAGAAAACCGGGCCAAGGCCGAATCGATTCGCCGTGAGCTGGACGGGGGCGCCGATTTCAACACGCTCATCGGCCGCCACAGCGAGGACTTTTACATGACCACCACCAACGGCTACTACTTCACCCGCGGCGAGATGGATCTCACCTATAAGGAAGCCGCCTTTGCGCTGACCGAAGGCGCATACAGCGATGTCGTGGAGACCGACTCCGGCTTCTACATCATCCGCCGTCTGCCCAAGGATTTCGATTACATTAACCGAAATTTTGAGACGCTCAAGCACCAATATCTCAGCGCACTCTTCTATAACATGATCGAAGCCCGCCGCGACGAAATCACCCTCACCGAAACCGCCTACGGCCAGTCACTGGCACTGTACGACATCCAATAATCGGCCGCAAAATCGGCTATATTTTACAAATTGTTCATATTTGAAATCCCCACATATGGTATAATGTAGCCGGATGTCAGATGTTGTCGAAGAACACAAAATCTTGCGGCAAAATCTGCCAGTTCACACAAGAAATTGCGTTTCAGCCAAGATGAACGGGGGGTGAAGCTGTGCGGGAAACATACGTCAATATCGGCCGGCGGAAGCAGATGCGCCGCACGGCGAGAAACCGTGTTCTCTTTGTCATCATCAGTGCCGTTGTCATCTTCGCGCTCAGCCTGACACTGGGCAATTACCTGCGCGCAAAGGTGTCGGCCCTTCCCCCGCGCGCCGACCTGCCCGATGATCTGCTCACCGGTCAGCTCCCCGCCGATACCTCGGATGCCAGCGAGATCAGCATCATGGCCTCCTACCTCCCCCTCACCGATCTGACCGATTCGGCTGCCATCGAATCGTTGGTCGAATCGCTCACGCTCGGCTCGCGTGAAGCCGTTTCGCTATGCCTGCGCGACCGTGCCGGCGAGGTGCACTTCCGCTCCACCGTCGCCCAGAATCTGACCGGCGGCACACCGACTGAGCTTGATCTCTCTCTCCTGCTCCCCGCCCTGCGCAATGCAGGCATTTATACCAGTGCCGTCTTCGGCGTCACCAGCTTCTCGGCAGGCGACACCGCTGCCTACGACCTTCAGCACGCCTTTGAAATTTCACTGGCAGGCGAGATCGGCGCGGCAGGCGTGGACGAACTGCTGTTGGTCGGCATACCGATCTCGGTCGACACGCTGGATGCTGTCACCGCTTACATCACCGAAATCGACGCGCAGCTACCCGACACCGTGCAGTTAGCCGTCGCCGTCCCGCCCGAGTTGGTAGGGGCCGCATCGGGCACTGTGCTCTGCAAACAGCTCTCGATGCACACCGATACCATCGCGCTCGATCTGCGCGGGCTGACACCGGCCAAAGGACAGACTTTCCCTGACGCCGCCGAGGCACTCTTCGCCGACACCTCGCTGTACTTTTCCAAATACAACATGCGTGTCCTGCTCCCGCAGACCGACAGCACCGAATTTGCCGAGCTTCGGCAGATCCTTGAGCTGAACGGCATCCGCAATTGGCAGGTTATCAATTAAATGAAACGAGTTCGGGGAGGGCCTTTTTGAAAAAAGGCCCTCCCCGAACCCCTCCCCAAAAGCTTTCTATCCCGCCACAATCAAGAGCGGGCAGGAAAGTTTTTGGAGGGGGGGAGTGGGGGGAACTTTTTTTCAAAAAAGTTCCCCCCACATGCTTTATTTTTCAAACTCCCGCACCCCACGGCAGGCGGCTTTGTGCAGCATACGGCAGAGCTCGGGATCCAGTCCCAGGCGGGTGATCAGCGCATCGTCATCAGCAGGGTGCAGCGGGCGGACGCGGCCGCTGACAACATAGAAAATCGAGCAAGCCGCGAGGTAAGAGCCGAGACGGGTGGCATGGTTGCCATCCTCGCGATAGAGGACAGCCTCAAGCTCAGGCTTCTCGGCCAGCAGAGCGTGCCAAATCTCGCCAACCGGCACGAGAGTGCAGTCATGCTTGATCGCGGCAGCGCGGTAGGCTGCGGTCATGGGCACCTGCTCCTCGGGCTTGCCGCGATTGGCCCAGGGCATATAGAGAAGCCGGCGGGCATTTGTTTGGCTCAAGCCCTTCTCCGCGAGGGTGTCCATCCCCTGCGCAAACTCTGCGGCATCAAAGCGGGTGGCCTTGTCCTGCATAATGATCACGTCGTAATCACCATGGCGAACGTTGAAGAGAATGTCCTTGCGCTCGCAGTGATAGAACATGCCTTTTCCGCCCTCGGTCTGCATGACCGGCTCGACGCGGCGGCCGACCGATGCAAACAGATCGCGCACCATGCGGGGCATTTCGTTGAAGTAGGTGTGGCTGTTGCCAATAAAGAGGATTTTCATCGCAGACTCTCCTTTTATGTTTATTCGATCTCAGTCGCCGACATGACGTCTTCCTCCGCAATGATCCGGCAGAACTCATCATGCAGGATACCGTTGGAGGCCGCCACGCTGTGCCGCTTACCGTCGCAAACCAGCGGCGTTCCGTACCAGTCGGTCAGTTTCCCGCCCGCTTCGCGCAGGATAACAGCGCCGGCAGCAAAATCCCAGCTGCACAGCGCCGGCTCGGCATACATCTCGGTGCGGCCGACCGCCACATAGCACAGATCCAGGGCGGCCGAGCCCGAGCGGCGGATGTCGCTGCCCGCGCAGAAGAGCCGCTTCCAAAGCCGGAAGGCATCTGCAGTCTTGTTTTTGTGATAAGCCATCGTACCGATGTTGACCAGCGCATAGCGAAAATCGTCAATCTCGCTGACCGAAATCGGCCGGTCGTTGAGGGTCGCGCCAAAGCCGCGTGCAGCCGAGAAAAGCTCATCCATGTAGGGGTTATAGACCACACCGATCAGCGTATCCCCGCCCAGTACCAGGCCGACGGACACGCAGCTGAAGGCATAGCGGTGGATGAAGTTGGTTGTCCCATCGATGGGATCGATCACCCAGGTCGGCACATTGAGGTCAAGGCGGTGGTCGGTACTCTCCTCGCCCAGAAAAGCGAAGTCGGGGCGGATAGCATGCAGGCCCTCCTCCAGGATCTTCTGCACCGCATAGTCGGTAGCCGTCACAAAGTCGTTGTCACCCTTGGCGGTGATCTTCCCCACCGCGTGTTCAAGGATCATCGGACGGACACTGCGGACCAAGGCGCTGACCGGAGCGAGCAGGTCTCGGTATTCTTGCGGATTCACGGTATCATCTCCATTGATTTTTGTTTCACTATAGCGCAAATTCACCGCCTTGTCAAGCGCCGCCGCAGACGAAAAAGAGAAGGAACCGAGGTTCCTTCTCTTCTGCTTCAATAGCGGTTTTTGATCATTTCCAGCGAAGCCGGGAGCGCGGCCAGCAGATCCTGCACCGTCTCGCGGAAGCGCGCCTGACACTGGGCCGACAGCGTCGGGTTTTCGTCAAAAAGCAGGCTCGCCGCCAGGTGTGCGGCTGTCGCCGGCAGCAGTGCATCGCACAGCGGGAATGGATCCTCCAGCGCGAACTCACTGCCATCGGGCAGCACCTGTTCCTCCAGCCCCATCGCGCTTCGGCAATGCCGATCGGCGGCGGCCAGCGCACGGCAGGCCGCGCAAAGCAAGCTCGGTGCACGGTCCAGATAATCCTCCAGACCGGGCGAGCCGGGCAGCTCACCAATCAGCCGCAGGGCGGCATCAAAGGCAGACTGGTTAGTCATGCGCACACCCCGATTATGCCAGATTCAGGTTCAGCACCACCAGCTCGTTGGCGTAGACCACCTTCGCGCCATAGAGGTGCAGGCCCTTGACGGCATCGGCAAAGCGCTTCTCGGGGCGATAGGCATCGATCTCGCTGAGCTGCTCGGCGAAAGCGATGGCGCGGCGGGTACGGGCAAAGCACTTGTGGAAGAGGCCCTCACTCTCCTCCTTTGTCGCTACGTTATTGGACACGTAGACGCGGAAACCGACGAAATTGCCGATGTAGCCAGACTCAAGCGCCTCATCACCGGCATCAGCGGTCAGGATCTTGGCCTTGAGGATCAGGGCAGCGACGTCGGGAGAGACCTCGAGGACGACATCCTGCGACGTGACGCCGGCAGCAATGAGCTTCTTGCGCGCCGCGATCAGGAGGTCCAGCATGTTCTCGTAGGTAACGCCGGTCTCGGTGATGACATTCTCCTCCAGCGCATTGCGGTAAAGCGAGAAAACATGCTCATCCGCCGCCGCAGAAAGGGCAGAAGCAGCAACGCGCATTGCCTCGTTCATGACCTTCGGGAACTGCTGAGCGCGGTCAACGTCATCAATCTGGAAATTGAACGCCTTGGCCTGGGAGATGGTCAGCGTGCGGGACATATCGGTCAGAGTCTCGGGTGCGTTCATGTCGGTGTTTTTGGTGTAGTCAAATACGCTCACCGGGCCAATGCCGCAGATCGTAACCGCGTCACCCTTGCCGCGGATCTCGCCTTCAAAGGCACGGTTACAGTTGCGGACAGCAACGTAGGTGTTGTCGAGCGCCTGATAAAGGGTTTCGCTCCAAATGCTCGGGATAAAATTGTTGAGTGCCATATTTGTTCTCCTTTATTTTTCAGAATTTTATGGTTCGGATTACCATCGCTGCATGCTTGCCACGATGGCAGTATAATTTCGCCGGATCTCATCGGCCGACATCCGGCGCACTTCGGCGGCGGTGTAGGGCATGTCGACAGTGCCCCCCTCCAGCGCCCCTGAGGAGCGCTTTTGGCTCTCGGCGTTGGCCGCCTCGGCCGCTTCACGCAGGCGCAGCTGTCTGCGCTCATGCATGGCATATGCGGCCGCCAGCGGGATGCCGCCCTTAACTTTTTCCCACACCCCATCCGGAATGGCCGCTTGGGGCGTATCGGGGTAGAGCTCGGCAAATTCGCGCAGCTCGGCCGAGATACGGCGCTCAGCCGCCAGTTCCTGACGGAGCTGCTCGGCTTCTCGGCGCAAGGCATCAAGCGCTTCCGCGGCTGCTGTATCTGCCGCCGGCGCTTCGATCCTGCTCTCCTCGGTCTCGGGGGTCGGATTCGCTAACGTCTCAGTTTGTTCCATTCTGCTCCCTCCTTTCAATCAGCCCCTGTCTATCCAACAGCAGGTTGGCGGGCAGGCGCTCCAGATATTCGGTGAAGGTAATATGCCCTTTGTCGAGCAGCTGGTTGAGCAGGGACACGGTTGCCGAGGTGGCATAACGTGCGCCCTCGCCCACTTCGACGTGCGCGACGATCAATGTCCGGCGGAGAGCAGCCATATCGACCGCTTCCAGCGCCAGACCGTCACCCGCCCGCACCGGCAGCATCCGCCCGTCGGGATAGTATGCGCACATCATGTCCAGCCAGATGGCGGCGAGGTCCTCGACACAGCCGTAGAGTGCACTGCGCACCTGCTCCAGCGACACCGACGCCGCTTCCTGCAAGGCGAGAATCGCACTGGTGTTGTTTGGGTCAACCGCGCCAAGCGACACGTCGGGGGTACCGGCCAGCTCTTTCGTCACACGCAGGGTGTTCTCGATCAGATCGAGATAGCCGTCCTGCATCTGCCCAACCCCCACGACCGAGACCGCATCGGCCACATTGCCGCCGACCGCCGCAATCGCCTCGCCGACGCCGTTGCTCCACTCGGGAATCTTCGACTTGTCGTAGACCACCTTGGAGAAGGCGGTGTCGGTCATGTGCTTCATGGCCATCGCGTAAGCGCGGTTGAGGAAGCGCTGATTGGGAATCAGCTGGGTGATGGGCGCCATGCCGTGGAAGCTGTTTTTGACGCTGCTCCAGTTGAAGTAAGCAATCGGATAGCGGCGGCAGCCGGTGTTGCCGCGGCGGATGGTGCATCCGCGCACCGATTTTTCAAAGACGACCTCCCCGCCCACGCGGGTGAATTTGATCAGATAGGTCGCCTTATCCTCGCCGCGCAGCTCAAGCGCGGCCATGTCGCCTGCCTGCGTCTCGGTCTCCCGGTCGGGCAGAATGCGCTCTTTGGCTTCTTTGGGCGACATGCCGGCGGCAATCGCCTCAGCGCGAAGATCCTCCACGCGAGCGCGGCCGGCCAGCATCACATAGGCCTGATTCTGCAGGTTGCTTGAATTGACATCGGCCACAAAGAGGTTGACGTTGTCCACGCAAACCGTCGTGATGTCTCCCTGCCAGGTCTGTCCGGTTTCGGCATCGGCATCCCAGTAGGCATAAAAGACACCGTCGCCCGAGATCGCCGCATCGGTCAGCGCACGGCGCAGCAGCCGATCCATATGGCTGCGCGACCAACGGTAGGCCAGGTGGCGGTTGAGCGCGCTGATGCCGCTGCGCCGCACCTCGCCGGCTGTCTCGTCACCGGCGGGCAGATGCTCGTCACAGTAACGGATGCTCACCGAGCCGGCAACTACCGCACAGATCAGATGCTCGATGACCCGGCGCACGACATTGAACACCGGCCGGGGCAAATCAGCCCTTTCGTCATACCACTGATCGCCGCGCCAGAAGCGCTCATTCTCGCGGATACGCTCGTACAGCCCACAGCGGCGCTTGTAGTCCCGCCCGGCTTCATATTGCTGCCAGGCGAGCGATGAATTGTCCTGTTTCATGCTTGTCTCCTTTTTCATTTTCGTGATCCCGGCTCAGCCGTCATGCACAGCCCGCGCAGGTGCAGACGCGGGGCATCGTCGGCCGCCAGTGTCAGCCGCAGGGCACGGAATCGCCCGCTTTGCACCGGCCGGTCAAAGCGCACACACGCCCCCGGCTCACCGCCCGCCGCAAATTCGATTCGCCGCGTGCGGCCGCGATCGGTCGCCAGCGTCAGCGCAAAGGCGGGATGTTCGCCATCCAGATCAAGCGCCAGGCGAGTCAGGTGAAGCGGCTGGGTATCAGCGGCAAAATCCAGCCCATCCAGCACCAGCTGCACGCCGATGGGATATTCACCATCGTCATCCCAATCCCATGCCAGCGCCTCGTCAAAGCAGTAGAAGCGGTTGCCCAGCCAGAAGCCAACGTCACCCTGCCACGGGAAGAACCCGTCGGAGAAGATGCCGCAGAACATGTACCAGGCGTCGAACTCGGTGTGGTAGACATACACCCGCCCCGCCGCATCGGACGGGTCGGCAAACCAAACCTCGTTCCGTCTTCGACAGGTATGGGCAAACGCCCGCTCCGAAAATTCCGCACTGAAGATCGGGGCGATTCCCCCCGCAATCGGCACCGCACTGCATTCGTCGCGGCGCAGCGCGTTCGCGCTCCAGCGCCAGATTTCGCCGTCGGCCACCGTCAGCGGATCATTGCCCGCCAGCGCCGCCGCGCCGGGCGCCGTACAGCCAACACCCGAGTTGATCGGCTTCATGGCGAAGCTGCCCGACGGATCGTCGGTGAAATCGGTCATCCAGGTGTCGCCGTTGGTGAAGAGCAGCAGGCGGTCATAATGCCGACATGCCGCACGCACCGGACGGCTGCCGTCGCCGACGCAAAAGTGCCCATCTTCCGGGAAATAAAGATCCCCGCAAACCTGCCCCGAAGACGTGGCTTCGCGGATCTGCGCATCGGTGACAGGCTTGGAGCAATAAACATCACTTGCCTGCGTGCCGTTCCAGCACACGATACGGTCGGCGCAGCTGTCACCCCATACGGCAGCGTCCGCGCAGGCGGCAATGCCGCTGTAATCCAGATACTTCTGATTCAGGATAACCCGCGCCACGAAAATCGTCCCATCGACCGGTTTGGATGTCATTTTCAGGATACTGTTGCCATAGTTATCGGGCGAGAGCGTATAGTCGCTGGTGAAATAATACCGTCCCTGCGTCACGTTGTAGACATCGCGAATGCTGTCCACCGCATACCCGAAATAGAAGAGGAAATTCTCCCCATCGCCGCGGAAGCAAAAGCGTGCTTCCCGCCCGATCAGATTGATCGGCTCGTATATCTCGGTCATGGCGTAAGCCGCGCGCTTGTTTGCGATCAAGGGAACGTAGGGGGAAACAGCGGTCAGGGTCTGGCCGTCGTAGATGCTGATCTGCACGCCGTCAAGGCAGAGGAGTTTGCCGCGCCAGAGGAAGAGGGCCACCTTCCCCTCGCCGGCAGTGATGCTGCCGATCTCGGTATAACTGCCGCCCGTCAGATCGAGCCGGTAAAGCTTGTCCGCCGCTGCGGCAAACACGCTCTCCTCACCGGCAAAGCTGCCCGACCAGACGGCGCGCACCTCGGCCGGCAGGCTCAGCACCTGGGCAAAGCCGCATCGGCCGCGCAGCGTCCCATCGGACTGTATCCGCAGGTTTTCCAGCGTGTGGGCAGAGCAGATGCCCTTTTGCAGGCTGCTCGGGCCGCGCCGATCGATCCCGCCGAAGCGCGTGATCCGCATCGATGCACCCGCCTGCTTTTGGTTTATGGATGCCATTTGGCTGCGAAGGCCGCCGGCCGTGTCCCGGGGCGAACAGCCTTCTTCTCCTTTCTGATTTCTGCACAGAGTCAATTCCAGTATTGCCTGCGTGGGGAGGGAATCAGCAGGCGCGTCTCCTCTGGGACAGGAGGAGGCGGCACACCCATGACGGCATAGCGCAGAGCCTCGGGCGTGTGGGTGATCTCATGCGGCTGATCGGCTGCATCTTCGATCCGCAGCGTGTCGAACTGCAGCGCACAAAGCGATGCGATCAGATTGCCGCACAGCGCACTGACATGCAGAGAGGCCGGCGTATCGGGGACGAGATACTCACGCAGGGCTCGCCAGCCGGGGATACGGCGGTTGTCGGCGCGGGCCAGCGCCGGCATGCCCGGGACGGCTGAGAGAATCTCCACACCGCTCCGCCCGCTGTCCTGCCTGCGGTTCCAAAGATCGGGAGAGGCCGTGATGTACTCGACCGCGGGGGCGTCGTCGGCGAGAAAGGTCACCACAGCCTTCCCCGCTTCGCCCAAGCTCAGCCCCGATTGACAGAACTCGCGCAGCACCCACAGCCCACCGGAATAGTCGACGGCCAACAGCAGAACGGCCAGCATGTCAAGGCCATAGTCCATCGCCGCGTAAAGCCGCCAGCCGCTTTGCGGCTGCGTGGGCGCGCAGACATGGCGCTCTCGACAGAATTCGGGGAAAAACTGCCCGGCGAACACATCCCAGCGGCCGTACAGCCACGCATGGCGCAGCTGCTCGGGCAGGCTCTCGAGCTGTTGGACATAGTCGGGGTCGGCCGCCAGCAGCGCCGGATTGTCATAGACCTGCGCCGGAATAAAGCAGTAGTCCTCCGGCCGCTCGCCTGCCCGATAATCGCAGTCAACGAAAAGACGCTTGACCCATGCATGACCGATCCCGCCGGGATTGCAGGTCAGGTACATGCGTCGGGGGCGCTTTCCGGTGCCGCGCAGACAGGCCTTGAGGGCGGAAAACTGCATTTCGCTGAGCTGAGTGGCTTCGTCAATGGCAATCACATCAAACTCCTGCCCCTGATAGCGCAGGACATCGTTCTCGCCGTCGCAGTAGCCGAACCGAATGAAGCTGCCGCGCGGGAAATAGAGGGTTTTCTCGCTCTCGCTCCATCGGCAGACCGCGCCGTATTCCTCCAGCAGCGGACCGAGGTGATTCCCCTTCAGCTCGCCGTAACTCCGGCGCACCAGCATCGCCCGCAGACCGGGCCAACGCAGACACATGGCCGCCAGCTTGCGCCGCAGAGCCCAGGATTTCCCGCCTCCGCGCGCGCCGCCGTAAGCCGTATAGCGCGCTCGTGAAGCGAAAAACTCCCGCTGCCGCGCGCTTGGCTCACCGCCGCCGCGCAGGACAATCGCCTTATCTTCCGTCATCGGTCAGCGCCTGATCGATGATGATCGTCGGCCCCTCGCCGCCGCCCGCCTCGCCGTAGCCCAGCCTGTGCTTGAGATAAGCCGTGACCAGGGCGGCAGGACGGTCGGCATTGAGTGCGCAGTCCTCCAGCGCGGCCAGAATGAAACCGGCCGTCTCGGGGAAGCGCCCGCGCAAACGGGAGAAGCCTTCCTCCCCCGTCCGGCAGAAGCGGCAAAGCCCCGCCAGATTGGGGAACTCCTCCTCCACATCGCAATGCTCCAGATAAGCGGCAAACACCGCCCTCAGCTGTACGTCATCGGCGATCATCACCTCCTGCGAAATCGCATTTTCGTTGTGCATACTCAACCTCCTTTCCTCTGTGCAGACACATTATAACACATTTCGATGTGTCAAACAGTCTCACAACGTCTCATGTTGTCTCAATTTGGCAAAAAAATATGCGCTTCAAGCTGCCTTGAAGCGCATAACACCTTACCCGTCCGGGTGAGATCAATTATTTTCGAGTTCTTCGCGCGAGATCACCAGACCACGCCCCTGCTTACGGGCGGACCAAATAATCTTCCGCGGGCATTTTTCGACACATTTGTCGCAGCCGGTGCAACGCGCATAATCGATCGATGCACAGAAATTCTCGACCGCGATCGCATCGGCCTCGCAGACCTTGCTGCACAGCTGACAGCCGATGCAGCCGACATCGCAGTAACTGCGCACCAGCGCCCCCTTGTCCACCGACTTGCAGCCCACCCAGTGGCGGCTGTCATAGGGGATCAACGCAATCAACTGCTTGGGGCAGGCCGCCACGCAGACGCCGCAGCCCTCGCACTTGCGGTAATTGACGACAGCCACGCCGTCCACCACCGAAATCGCACCGAAGGGACATTTCGACACACAGGTGCCAAGCCCAATACAGCCATTGGGGCAGAGCTTGTCGCCGCCGCCCAGATTGGCCGCCGCAATGCAGTCGGCCGCGCCGGCATAGACGTACTTCTTCTGCGCAAACTCAGCCGTGCCCGAGCACATCACCTGCGCCCGCATCCGCACAACCTCGCCCACTTCAATGCCCATCACCTCGCCGATGGCCTTGGCACACGCACCGCCGCCCACCGTGCAGGCAGTCGGCGCAGCGCGGCCGCTGACGATCGCCTCGGCCAACGCCGCACAGCCCGAATAGCCGCAGCCGCCGCAGTTAGCCCCCGGCAGACACTCCAGCACCTCGGGAACGCGCTCATCGACATGCACGGCAAACAAACGGGACGCAATGGCCAGCATCACACCAAGCACCAGCCCCAGCGCCGCGAACACCCCGACCGGGATCAGAATTTTCATCAACAGTTCCATCTGTTCGCCTCCTCAAAAGCGGATCCCCGCGAAGCCGGAGAAAGCCATCGCCAGAAGTCCGGCCGCGATCAGCGTCAGCGGGAAGCCGCGGAAAGCGCGGGGCGGATCGGCAAACTGCAGGCGAACCCGCACGCCGGCAAAGATCACAATGGCCAGCGTAAACCCAAGCGCCGCCGCAAAACCGTACGCAACCGATGCGCCGAACCCATAGCCCTTCTGAATATTCACCAGAGCAGCACCCAGCACCGCGCAGTTGGTGGTGATCAGCGGCAGATAAATGCCCAGCGCCGCATAAAGCGCCGGCACAAAGCGCCGCAGAAACATCTCGATCAACTGCACCAGAGCGGCGATGATCAAGATAAACGCAATGGTTTTCAGATATTGCAGGCCCAGCGGCTCAAGGATCAGATAGTACACCGCCCAAGTCGCCGCACTCGAGATGGTCATCACAAAAGTCACCGCCATGCCCATGCCAAGGGCGGTAGCGGGCTTTTCCGAGACGCCAAGGAAGGGGCAGCAGCCGTAGAATTTGGAGAAAATGAAATTCTCCACCAGCACGGCGCCAAACATCAGCAACAAAACATCGGTAAAGCTCATGCCAACTCCTCCTTCTCGGGATCGGTCCCCTCCAGCTTGCGCCGGTCATCGCGGATATTGCAGATCTTCTGCACCCCGGCAATCAAAAAGCCCAGGGTCAGGAAGGCACCGGACGGCAGCAGAAAAATAATCGCAGGCTTGAAGCCCTCCCCAAAGAGGGGCATCCCCCAGAAGGTTCCTGCGCCCAGGATCTCACGCACCGATGCAATCAGCACCAGCGCCAGCATAAAGCCAAGTCCGGTCGCAAGGCCGTCCACAACCGAAGCCAGCGGGCCGTTCTTGGAGGCAAACGCCTCTGCCCGCGCAAGGATGATACAGTTGACCACGATCAGCGGAATAAACAGCCCCAGCGCGCGGTCAAGCGCAGGGAAATAGGCCTTCATCAGCAGCTCAACCGAGGTGACGAAGCCGGAAATGATAACAATATAAGCGGCAATCCGCACCTGCCGCGGGATGAACCGGCGCAGAAGCGAGATAAACAGATTTGAGCAGATCAGCACCGCCGTCGCAGCCAGACCCATGCCTACAGCATTGTTGACCGACGTGGTGACGGCCAGCGTCGGGCACAGGCCCAGCAGCTGAATCAACACCGGATTGTTGCTAAACAAGCCTTCGCCCAGCTGACGCAGGCAGCCCTTCAGCTTCTCCTTCATTCGTCCTCACCTCCGTCTCCATATTCGTCGTACCATTCATCCTCGTACCAATCAAACTCTTCCCAGAACCAGTCGTCCTCTTCCTCCGGTTCGGGCGTGCGGTACTCGGGCACCAGCCCCGCCTCAACCAGCGCAGCCGTTGCCGCATTCACACCGGCAAGAATGGCACGCGAGCTGACGGTTGCACCGGAAATGGCATCGATCTCCTTGCCCAACTCAAGCGCGGCACCGTGGCCGACATACTGCGCCAGGTAAGCAGGATCCTCGCCCTTGGAGCCAAAGCCGGGCGTCTCACTGTGGGTGACGATCTCCACACCGCACACCTTGCCCTCAGCATCCACACCGACGATCATATTGATATCGCCGCCAAACCCCACCGAAGCCAGGCTGACGCCATAGCCGCGCTGACCGCCGTCAACCGCAAAGACGGCATCGGTTTCCTCCAGCGGGGCAAGCTCCGAAATGTCGGCATCTTCGCCGAAGATCCGCGCGATGGCGGCATTGCGCGCCTCAAGCGCAGCTGCGGCAATCGTGTCGGCCGTCATCGTATACACAAAGGAAACAACCAGCGCCACCGCGACGCAGATCACAAACAGCGGCAGACCGATGCGGCAAATCTCACCGATACTCAGCCGCTGAGCGGCAGGCGCCACGCCCTCGGCCTCGCGCAAAATCTCCTCAGAGGTCTCATAAACCTCGGCTTCAACCGTGTCAGTCTCCGCCGCGTCAGACTGCTCGGCCGCCGGTTCGGCGACCACCGCCTCCTCCGCCAGCACCTCAGCTTCAGCTTCGGGCGCGGGAACGGCAAGCTCACTCTTTTTCAAGCGTTTCTTATTTGCCATGGTTCACACCTCCAAAGCGCTTCGGGCGCGTGCAGCGGTCCAGATACCAGACCAACGAATTCATGATCAGAATCGAGAAGGAGACACCCTCGGGATAACTGCCGAAATAGCGGATAAACACGGTCAGCAGGCCGCAACCGACGCCGTAGATCAGGCGACCTGTCGGCGTGATGGGCGAGGTGGTGTAGTCGGTCGCCATGAAGATCGCACCGAGCAGCAGTCCGCCCGAGAAAACCTGAGCCAGCATGAAATCAAGCGCCAGATTCCCCCCCTGCGGAAAGAAGAAGGTCAGCAGAGCCACCGTCGCAATGTACGCGACCGGAATATGCCAGGTGATCACCCGGCGCAGAAGCAGATAAACGAAACCCGCGACGAGCAGAATGCTCGACACCTCGCCGATACAACCGCCGATGTTGCCGAACACCAGATCCAGCAGCGAAGCCTCGGGCAACGCGCCGGTCTTGAGGGCGGCCAGCGGCGTCGCGCCGGTCACGACATCGACCCCCTCAGCCGAAGCCGAGAAGTCGAAGAGTCCTAACCTTGACATCGGGGCGGGATATGTACTCATCTCCTGCGGCCAGGCAAA
>JAFWBJ010000076.1 GCA_017507145.1 Clostridia bacterium
AACTGCTCGATCCAGAGCTATGTCCCCATGCTCACCCCCCTGCTTAAGTACGAGCCGACCGAGATCGTGGCAACCACCTACCAGGCAATCTCCGGCGCCGGCAAGACCTTCAACGAGTGGCCCGAGATGATCGATAATGTCATCCCCTTCATCGGCGGCGAGGAAGAAAAGAGCGAGCAGGAGCCCCTGCGCATCTGGGGCAAGATCGAGAACGGCGAGATCGTCAAGGCCGCAGCGCCGGTCATCACGACGCAGTGCATCCGCGTCCCCGTGTCTGACGGTCACACGGCTGCTGTTTTTGTTAAGTTCGCCAAGAAGCCGACCAAGGAAGAGATCCTTGATGCATGGAAGAATTTCGCCGGCCGTCCGCAGGAGCTGAAGCTCCCGCACGCACCCGAGCAGTTCATCACCTACTTTGAGGAAGACAACCGCCCGCAGGCTGCGCTTGACCGCGACATTTATGGCGGCATGGGCGTCACGGCTGGCCGTCTGCGCGAAGATCCCGCAGGTATTTACGATTACAAGTTCGTCGGCCTGTCGCACAACACGCTGCGCGGCGCCGCCGGCGGTGCAGTTCTGATCGCCGAGCTGCTCTGCGCCGAAGGCTATTTTGATTGATTGACCCGAAAAGGAGACACAGAAATGTGTCTCCTTTTTTGATGGTGATTTGGGCAGAAAGACTTGCATTTGTCGATTTTTATGGTAAAATATAAACAGCGAATTTGCACAGGAGGTTTGTATGACCGCTTCGCCTCGTATTGACACCCGCAATGTCGGCTTTGATCTGCTTCGAACCCTTGCCTGCTTCATGGTGGTGCTGCTGCACGCCTGTGGTATATGACCCCCGTTGAGACCTCGCATTGGGCGGCCATGCACATCTGGAATACCGCGACTCGCGGCGCGGTGCCCGTCTTCTTTATGATCAGCGGCGCGCTGTTCCTTGGCGCACCATATCCCGGCCGCAAACTGTGGCGGAAAAACATTCCGCATCTGGCCGTTGTGTACATCCTCTGGAGCCTCTTTTACGGCGTGGATAACATGACCATCCCCGGATTTTTGACAGATCCGACAGGGGTGATCGGTCAGGCGCTGGCCGGTCGGTATCACCTCTGGTTCCTGCCCGCGATGATCGGCATTTATCTGGTGCTTCCCGCTCTGTACGGTGCGGTTCATTACGAGAACGGACGTGCGCTGAAGCCGCTTCTGTGGGTGTTTGGCCTGTTCGGCATCCTCAGCGGCACGGTGATCGGGCTGGAAGGCATCCTGCCCGGTGAGCTGGTACTGGACGCCCACAAGATCAACCCCGAGCTGTGCGGATATTGCGGGTACTTTATCCTCGGCTATGCGCTTTCCCGCATTGATCCCGCAAGACTGCGCCGCTGCTTGTCGGCTTCTTCGGGACGGCGGCGATCACCGCGGTGGCCGGAGTGGGCTATTCCCGCCATGTCGGCGCGGCGACAGCGCTGCTGCATGATCGCTTCACCGTCTGCTCCTGCGCGATGGCGGTCTGCCTGTTCCTCTTTTTCCGCACGGTGAAGCTCCCCGCTGATTCGCGTACTGCCCGTGTGATCAGATGGCTGGCAGGCTTTACGCTGAGCATCTACCTGCTGCATCCTTTTGTACTGGATGTACTCTTTAAGTTCGGCTTTCACACCGACATTGCCCATGGCGCAGTCTCGGTGCCGGTTGTGGCCGTTGTTGTGGATGCGATTTGCCTTTGCGTTGTTGCGCTGATACGCCTGATTCCCTGGGTAGGGAAGTGGGTTGTGTAAATAACGAAATGGAGAAAAGACATCATGAAAAAAGAAATACGCTTTTACAATGCGCTCTTTCCACTGTGGCTCCTGATGGCGTTTCCTGTCTTCTGGGCGGTGGTTATTCCCGCCAATTTTCTGATTGACAGCCTGGTTCTGGTGCTCTTTCTGTTTGTTTTTCGGGTTGAACAGAAGAGAAAGTTCTATATCGGGCACATTCTGCCGGTTTTCTTCTTTGGATTTGCGGCGGATATCCTCGCTTCGGGTGGGATGCTGCTGGCCACCTTTCTCGGTGTGGGCAGACGGGGGGATGAATGGTACCTCACCGTTCCCGGACTGCTGGCGGCGGCCGGACTGATTTTCGTGTTCGACTATTTCATCAGTTTTCGGCGCGTGGAGCAGGCAAAACGCCGTCGTTTGGCCCTTGCCATGGCAATTTTGACTGCGCCGTATACCTTCCTTGTCCCCACTAATTGGATCAGCGGATAAAAGTTTGTGCAAAATCGCCAAAAAAAGGCATGATATTTCTCTGTTCTGATTTCAAAAAAATGAAACCAAACGCTTGCAATTCGCACTTATTTGCGGTATAATGAAAAACGGTATCGTGATTTTGTACATAACCAAGGAAACACTATCTCGATTTATCATACTCATTTTACACGAAAGGAAATTCCCCGCGCCCGGCGCAGGGAATTGGTACGCACATCATGGGAAAACAGGAAACGAAAAAGATTCGTAATGTTGCGCTGCTCGGTCACGGTAGCAGCGGTAAGACCTCGCTGGCAGAGGCTATGCTCTACATCAGCGACGGAACCGATCGTCTGGGCAAGACGCCCGATGGCAACACGGTGTGCGATTATGATGCAGAAGAGATCCGCCGCGGTTTCTCGCTGCAGACCGCAATTGCACCGATTACCTGGAAAGATATCAAGATCAATATGATCGACACCCCCGGTTACCTGGATTTCGTCGGCGAAGTCGCACAGGGCCTGCGCGTTGCAGATAGTGCGGTTATCGTGGTCGACGGTAAGGCCGGTATCGAGGTCGGTACCGAGCTGGCATGGGATTATGCAACCGACGCCGGTATCCCGAAGGCATTCTTCATCAACAAGTTTGACGATCCCGAGGCTCGCTTCCGCAAGGTCTTCGATCAGCTGCATGATCGCTTTGGCGTCTCCGTCTGCCCGCTGGTTATCCCGATGATCGACGGCGATAAGGTTACCGCCTTCCTCGACCTGATCGATATGAAGAGCTACACCTACAACTCCAAGGGCGGTTACGGCTCGGCTGAAATTCCCGAGGCCTTCATCCCCGAGGCAGAGAAGTACCGTGAGGTCCTCTTTGAGGCCATTGCTTCAACCAACGACGAGCTGATGGATAAGTTCTTCGGCGGCGAGGAGATCACCCGTGAAGAGGCTGTTCTGGCCATCCACGAGGGTATCCTGCACGGCGAGATCGTTCCGGTCATCTGCGGCGCAGCAACCAAGCTGTGGGGTGTTGGCAACCTGCTCGACATCATCGAGGAGTCCTTCCCGCGTCACACCGCAAAGGGCAGCGAGAAGATCGTCACCGACGACGGCATCGGCGAGCTGCCGATCGAGCCGGACGGCCTGCCTTCCATCTTCGTCTTCAAGACCATCGCCGACCCGTTCGTAGGCAAGATGTCCTTCTTCAAGGTCATGCAGGGCGAGCTGAAGCGCGATGCAGTGCTCAAGAACGTCACCACCGGTCAGCATGAGAAGCTGGCACACATCTATGTCATGAAGGGCAAGAAGCAGACCGAGGTCGATGTGCTCAACTGCGGCGACATCGGTATGGTTGCTAAGCTGTCCAACACCAACACCAACGATACGCTTACCGCTGACCGTCCGATCGCTTATACGCCCATCGTTTATCCGAAGCCCTACCTCAGCATGGCTGTTCTGCCTGCCGCTAAGGGCGACGAGGATAAGATCTCCGGCGGTATCAGCCGTCTGCTCGAGGAAGACCTCACCCTGAAGTTCGAGAACGACGCAGAGACCAAGCAGCTGGTTCTCTCGGGCATGGGCGACATTCACCTGGATGTCACGGTTGCCAAGCTCAAGAGCCGCTCCAACGTAGCGGTTAAACTGATTGCCCCCAAGATCCCCTACCGTGAGACCATCACCAAGACCGTTCAGGTCGAAGGTAAGCATAAGAAGCAGTCGGGCGGTCACGGCCAGTACGGTCACGTCAAGATCACCTTCAAGCCGGGTGAGGAAGACGGCCTGACCTTCACCGAGTCCACCGTCGGCGGCTCGGTTCCGAAGAATTTCCATCCCGCAGTCGAGAAGGGCCTGCTGGAGGCAATGCAGAAGGGCGTTGCAGGTTATCCTGTCGTTCGCCTTGCTGCTGACCTCTATGACGGTTCCTACCACGATGTCGACTCTTCGGAAATGTCCTTCAAGATGGCTGCATCCCTGGCTTACAAGGAGTGCCTGAAGCAGGCGAAGCCCGTTATCCTTGAGCCGGTTGGCGCGCTGTACGTCACCGTTCCCGAGGACATGGTGGGCGACGTCATGGGCGACCTCAACAAGCGCCGCGGCCGCGTTCTGGGCATGAATCCTGCTGAGAACAAGAAGGGCTATACCGTAGTCGAGGCCGAAGTGCCGAAGTCCGAGATGATGGACTACACCATCGCCCTCCGCGCGTCCACGCAGGGCCGCGGCAGCTTTGCGTACGAGTTTGTCCGCTACGAGGAAGTTCCTGCGAACATCGCACAGAAGATTATCGCTGAGGCAGCTAAGGATGCCGAGTAATTGAATAAGACCGTGGGGGAGTGCTTTGGGAAAAAAGCACTCCCCCACATCCCGAAAAAACTTCCCAACAACTGCGCTTGATTTAGGTAACTGCTAATCGATGCAGAAACCAAACAAGCCGTTTGTTGGGAAGTTTTTGCGGAGTTAAGAGGGGCTTTTTTCAAAAAGCCCCTCTTGTGGGGTGCGGGGTGAAGCCCCGCGGCCTTATTTCCGATCATGCATATTATTTACGATAATATGTGTAATACGCAATCACAGTTCGCTCCTCACCGCCGTGCTCGTAGTCGGGCGCAGTGATGATGGCCCCCTCCAGCGAGAGCAACTCGGAGGCGCGCATTTCTTCAACCTTGGTGCGCAGTACGATGTCGCCCGAGGAGAAGACAATGAACTCTCCGTCGCGCAGACTCAGGCATCCGTCACGGCCGATGATCTCATCAACATCCCCCCGCCGCTCGGTGCAGTATTTGATATGCCGCCCGGCCAGATGCTGGGCCATTTCCTCCTTGAAGCGCCGGCTGTTCTCATTTTTGGGGCGTATGCGCTTTTTCAGAAAGTTAAACATAAATTCCTCCAAAAAATGGTGAAAAATCTGTGCAAATGTCCGAAAAAATTGTGAAATATGGTTTTTCTATTGACATTTTATGAGATTGTGGTATACTCTCCACGATGTATTTAAACATATTTTTGGTCATGTGTCTGCAGTGGATTTGCTTTTCTTCGGCAGACAAGATAAGTATACCATATTTCCCCTCCATTCTGCAAGAGGTTTTGCAAAAACAATTTGAACGGATGGGAAACGGTGAAAGGATGTGTTGAAATGCTGCCACTGGATAAGCTCACCGACCGTGCACGCGAAGGCTTTCTTGCGCATGGCTGTGATGTCGAATCGTTCGATGCGGTTCTGTCCCTGGATATGACCCTTGACGGGGCATTTGGTCAGACCTGGCTGGCACTGGACCGAATACGAAAACGATTGTATCGTCTCTGTGAAGATGACGGTTCCTTTGATGATTTTTCGCTTGCGTTGCTTGTTACTCCGTATGTAGACAATTTTACGTCTTCAAACAGATTGCTCGCTCATGCACATCAAGATCCCATGCCCGAGCAGGGAACACTTGATGAAAAGGAATACGAGAATTTACTTGAGGATTATCGGCGGTTGGGAAATACCGTCGTCATTGGCTATTGTACGAATGCATGCAAACGCAAGCTTTTTGCGTTTGTGCACCTGTGGAACCGCTATGCCGAAGGGGGAGAGGTCACCGAGGATGACCCCATCTTCGAGCAGTTCAACGCCAAATGCCCCAAGTGCGGCACCGTCTATGCTGACCAGCAGCGCCGAATCTGCGAGCACTGCGTCAAGAAGAGTGCGACCATGATCCGCCTGCTTGCCTACTTCAAGGATTTTAAGCTGCAGTTTGGCACTGTTATGTTCTGCCTCTTAGCCAGCGCGGGCATTTCTCTGCTGACGCCCATCATCAGCAATCAGCTCTTCTACGACCAGGTGATCGCGCCGCCGAAGTGGAACGAAGCGGGCGAGCAGATCCAGGGCCGCCTGCATAGTGTCGAGTGGGTCTACATCATGGTTGCCATCCTCTTAGGCATGGCGTTGCTGTCGCTGGTTATCGGCATCATCCAGAACCGCGCCAATGCCTATATGTCCACCCGCGTGACCAAAAACATGAAGAACGACCTCTTCCGTGCCCTTCAGCACCTGTCGCTCTCCTATTTTAATCAAAACTCCACCGGCCGTCTCATCAACCGCGTCAACTACGATGCCGTCAAAATCCGTTCCTTCTACATCGACGGTGTGCCGCATTTCATCGTCAATATGCTCAACTTCATCGGCTTGACGATCTTCCTCTTCTCGATCAACTGGAAGCTGACGCTGATCGTGTATATCCCTGTGCCGATCGTCGTCTGTATCTTTAAGTTCATGCTGCCCAAGCTCTGGCGGATGTATTCGAAGCAGTGGCGCCGTTCCTCTTCGCTCAATTCGATGCTGGGCGATTCGCTTAACGGTATCCGCGTGGTCAAGGCTTTTGCTAAGGAGGCAGAAGAGACCAACCGCTTCTACCAGTACTCCGAGAAGCTTTACCAAGCCAACCTCCAGACCAACCTCGTGCACCTCACCATTTTCCCGGTCATCAGCCTGCTCATCGGTATTTCCTCGCAGGCCATCTGGGGCTTCGGCGGTATCCAGGTCATGGGCGAGACGATGACCTACGGTCAGTTCGCCACCTACCTCGGCTACGTCGGCATGATCTTCGGGCCGCTGAACTTCTTCACCAACTTCACCAATATGCTCACCGATACCATCAACTCGGCCGTGCGCATGTTCGAGACGCTGGACATGATCCCCGAGATCACCGACGCGCCGAACGCCGTCGAGCTGGATTCGATCAAGGGTGAGATCGTCTTCGATCGCGTGGGCTTTCACTATACGCCCAACCGCCCGATCCTCAAGGACGTTTCGTTTACCATCCACGCCGGCGATCACGTTGGCCTTGTCGGCCACACCGGCAGCGGAAAGAGCACCATCGCTAACCTGATTACCCGTATGTACGACGTCATCAGCGGCTCGATCTCGATCGACGGCCATAACGTCAAGGACATCAAGGTCGATTCGCTCCGCCGCAATATCTCGATCGTATCGCAGGAGATCTACCTCTTCCACGGCACGATCGCCGACAACATCCGCTACGCCCGTCCCGACGCCAGCATGGAGGAAGTTATCGCCGCTGCCCGCGCAGCCAACGCGCATGATTTCATCCTGCGCCTGCCCGAGGGGTATGAGACGATGATCGGCATTGGCCGCCGCTCGCTGTCGGGCGGTGAACGCCAGCGCATCTCGATCGCCCGCGCTCTGCTGATGAAGCCCTCGCTGCTCATCCTCGACGAGGCGACCGCCGCAATGGACACCGAAACCGAGCGCCTCATCAGCGATGCCATCGAGCGTCTGATCGAGGGCAGAACGACTATCACCATCGCACACCGCCTCTCGACGCTCAAGGACTGCAACTACCTCATGGCCATCGAGAACGGCGAGATTGCCGAGTCGGGCACCGCCGAAGAGCTGATGGAAAAGAAGGGCGTTTATTATAAGCTCTACACGCTGCAGAATGAACAGATGAAGAAGGTCATGGCGGGGCTTTAAGCGGCCGCTGACACACTTTTGCCCCAGTGGCAGAAAGGAATGAACATCATGGCTGAAACCAAGCTGAAAAAGACCGATGTCCTCTCCGACGAGGACGCGGCGCTCTTTGAGAAACGCGAGTCCATCATGCTGACCCCCGAGAATGCCACCTTCTCCCGCTCAGAAGGCGGGCTGATTTCGCTCGATATCATTAACGCCAAGGGCGAGGAAGAGCATTTCGAGCGCGTTGTCGTGCTGCGCTCTTTCCCGATCACCGATCCCGACGATTACATCGCCATCCGCGAGCCCGAGACGCGCAAGAGCCAGCGCGGCCAGGAAATCGGTCTGATTCGCAACATCCACGATTTCGACGAGTCGACCGTTGCACTGCTGCGCGAAGAGCTTGACCGCCGCTATTTCACCCCCGAGCTGTATAAGATCTACTCGGTCAAGGAAAAATTCGGCTACTCCTACTGGGAGGCCGACACCTCGGCCGGCAAGGTCACCTTCGTGCTCAACAATCCTTCCTCGAACATCCGCATCCTTGAGGATGACCGTATTTTCATTTTCGATATCGACGGCAACTGCTTCCAGATCACCGATCCGGCCAAGCTCGATCGCAACAGCTATCGCAAGATTGAGATCTACCTGTAATCGGAACGTCATCGCATAAAGGAGTATTTCCATGAAACTGATGTATGACCTCCCTGAGCAGGACGAGCGCGCCTTTGCGGCGGCCGTCGGCGAGGGAGAAAAACGGATGTACTGCCTGCCCTACAACATCGAGGTCGATCGCTTCGTGTCGGGGTGGATGGTCTTCACCGATCAGTACATCTATAAGATCCTCGACGGGGAGCTGCTCGAGAAGTACAAAATGTCCGATCTCTCGGATTTTGCCACCGAGAACCTCTACGGCAGCTGCGCCTTCTACGCCAAGGAGAATGGCGTCTCCAAGCTGCTCTGCCGCTTCATCTCGGGCCGCAACCTGCCGCGCTATTCGGTTATGGTCAAGGCCTGCGAGATCCTCGCCGCGGGCGGCAGCAAGGAACCGCTGACCAACAGTGAGCCCGAGCGCTATTGCCCCAAGTGCGGTCGGCCCTTCGTCGTCCATACCAAGATCTGCCCCTTCTGCCAGGACAAGAAGGAAGTCTACCGCAAACTCTGGGCTATGACCAAGGGCCTGCGGCTGATGATGCTTTTCCCGTTGATTGCGGCAGCGTTCGCGATGGCCTTCCGCTTTATCGTTCCCGCCGTCCAGCGCTACGCCATCGATAACTTCATCGAGCCGGCACTGGGCATCAAGCGGGGAAGCATGGCAGAATTTTTGCTCATTGTTGTGGCGATTGTCTCGCTCGACATCTGCCACCGCGCCATCGACGTGGTCAAGCAGCGCATGGCGGCCTATTCGGGTAATAAATTCACCCTCATGCTCCGCGCACTGCTCTTCGAGAAGATTCAGACGCTGTCGATGTCATCGGTGCAGAAAAAGTCGACCGGCGACCTTATGGGCCGCATCAACAACGACGTCGCGGCCGTGCAGACCTTCATCACCGGCCACCTGCCGACCTACTTCTCCCAGCTCTTTTCCTTCATTCTTGCGTTGGTTTTGCTGCTGTGGCTCAATCCGCTGATGTGCCTCTTCGTCTTCATCCCGCTGCCGCTGACGGTCTACATCATCGTTCGCTTCTGGGACATCGTCCGCCATCGCAACGTCCATGCCTGGATCATTACCAACCGCACCAACCGCCACCTGCAGGATATCCTCAACGGTATCCGCGTGGTCAAGGCATTCGGCAGCGAGGAGCGCGAGATCGTTCGCTTTGAGCAGCACACCGAGCGTCAGGCCGCGCAGGATGAATCGAACGCAAAGCTTTTTGATACCGTCTTCCCGCTGCTCGGCTTCATGCTGCGGTTCGGTAACTACCTCATCCTGCTCTACGGTAACCTCAAGGTCTTTGGTGGTACGATGAGCATCGGCGCGCTGAACCAGTTCAAGAGCTACGCAACGATCATCTACGAGCCGATGATGCAGATCACCGCCATCCCGCGTAACATCTCGGCCTTCCTCACCTCGCTCGGCAAGGTCTTTGAGATCCTCGAGGAGGAGCCCGAAGTCGCCGATATCGGCCTGCCGATCGATATCGCCATCGAGGGCGACATCAGCATCCGCAACGTCACCTTCGGCTACGACAGCTACAACCCCGTGCTTGAGAACATCAACCTCGAGGTCAAGCAGGGGGAGATGATCGGTATCGTCGGTCATTCGGGCTGCGGCAAGACCACGCTGATCAATCTGCTGATGCGTCTGTACGACGTCACCGAGGGCGCGATTTTCATCGACGACGTCAACATCAAGGATATCTCGCAGAACGCCCTGCGCTCGCAGATCGGCGTTGTGCTGCAGGAGACCCACCTTTTCTCCGGCTCGGTGCGCGACAATATCCGCTATTCCAAGCCGCACGCCACCAACGAGGAGGTCATCCAGGCCGCCCGCCTCGCCAATGCGCACGACTTCATCATCAACCTGCCCGAGGGCTATAATACAATGGTCGGCGAGAAGGGCTTCTCGCTCTCCGGCGGCGAGCGTCAGCGTATCGCCATCGCCCGTGCGCTGATCCACAATCCGCGCATCCTGATCCTCGACGAAGCAACTGCGGCGCTCGATACCGAGACCGAGAAACTGATCCAGGACGCCATCAACAAGCTGACGCAAGGCCGTACCACCTTCTCGATTGCGCACCGTCTCTCGACCCTGCGCAATGCCGATAAGCTGATCGTGCTTGACCGCGGCAAGGTAGCCGAGTTCGGCACCCACAGCGAGCTGCTCGAGGAGCGCGGCATCTACTACAAGCTTGTCATGGCGCAGCAGCGCGCCGCCCTGCAGAAGCAGAATTAAATCAAAATCATGCAGAAGGAGCCGAACGGCTCCTTCTGCTTTTGCTTGGCGGTTGTAATCCGCCGACGGGATTCTACAAAACGGAGAAATTGTGATCGGTGCATCGATTGACTCTACTCTCAGTTTGGTGTATAATGGATACAGCAAACGGAGGGCGCGCACCGAATGCCGAACTTGATCCATCAGGAGGAACAAATGATGAATTTTGCACAAAAATTGGCCACCCTGCGCCGTGCGCGTGGGGAGACGCAGGAGCAGTTGGGCGAGGTGCTGGGCATCTCGGGGAAAACGGTCTCCAAATGGGAGGCGGCTGTGCGCGAGCCCGATCTGGGTATGTTAATGGCCATCGGTGCGCACTATGGGGTGAGCACCGACGAATTGCTGGGGCTCGCTTGTCCCCAAAGCGGCATGGCAATGCTGAAAGAGGAACTGGACGCTGAGCCGACTGCGGCGGCTAAGTTCAAGCGGTTCAGCCCGATCATGATGTCGCTGACCCGCATGATGGTGAACAGCATCGGCCGGGAACAGGGGGAGCGCTGCGCCGATGCGGTGCCTGCCCCCGATGAACAGTACGGCGACTACCGCTCGGTGATTCAGCACCCGATGGGGACACTGGTCTGCTACAACATGCGCGAGACGCAGGTGGCGGCTCAGGTTTGGCGCAACGAGGCCGATTTTGCCTGGATCTATGACGATCGCGCGCGCATGGCCGACTATTTCGCCTGGCTTGGTGACCCCGACACGCTGGCGCTTTTGTATGTGCTGGAGCGCGCTGACTTTTCCGCCGACTTCACCGCCGCATATGCCGCCGAGCAGGCGGGAATCGATGCAGGGAAGGCCGAATTGATCTTGGAGAAAATGTTAGGCTGGCGGGGGTATGCAAAGAGCAGTGGCGTACTCAGCAAGAGTATGCTTGAGACGCCGGAGGGGAAGTGTGCCGTGTACACCTTCCACGGCTGCGGCACGACAATGGCCATTCTGTCGCTGGCTCGTGCGATGGTTCTGGGATGGAACTGCAACTGCACAGCCTACAATGACAGCGGCAAAATGATTGGTGAGGAGGGACACAGAGGATGATCGGCAACGCGATCCGCCAAGCGCGGAAAAAGCTGGGGATGACCCAGGAGATGTTGGGCGAGCGAATCGGCGTTTCGGCGCAGGCTGTTTCCAAGTGGGAAAACGACAACGCACTTCCCGATACGGCCATGCTCTGTGATCTGGCCGACGCGCTGTCGGTTTCGCTGGACGAGCTGTTCGGCCGGACTGCCGGGCAGGAAGAGGACGTTATCAACAGCTTATACCGCTATTACGCTGCGCAGGGCGGTGTTTCGTTTGACGACGTCTGGAGACTGCTGTTTCACGCCTACATGCTGACCTGGGGCGGTGATCGGATCAGGGAGACGCCGGAGCTGCTGCGCGACACACGGTGTCAGTATTGGCGCGATGACGGCATTGCCCACGCCGCGTATTTTGCCGGGCGAGCGTTTTTTGTCGCTGCACCGATCCCCAAAGGTGGCTTTGGGGAGGTGCTGGATGACAATCCCGAGATCCGCGCCATGCTGACCGCGCTCGGCGATGCCGATACTTACCGTGCCGTGCATTGGCTCTATGGCCATGAGGATCGCTATCGCTTTCTCTTCCCGGTGCTGATGCGGGATGCCGCCATCCCACCCGAAGTCGAAGAAACGGTGAAGAAGAACCTGGAGGCGCTGAGGCTGATCCGTGCCGTGCCCATTGTGATCGACGGCAAACAGCAGATCACCTACCAGTATTGCCAAAGATTCGAGTATGCCATGATCTGGCTGATGCTCCGCGATTCCATGAGTGCCAGCCACTACAATTATCAGCAGCGCGGCACAACTGTACCGTTGGTGAAAAAATTTTCGTCAGAGCCGTAACCTTTTCTGTTTTTTTCGGTTCATATGGATGAAAGGAGCTGAGCACGCATGGACGATTCCGCTATCATTACCCTCTACGAAGCGCGCGACGAAGCCGCCATCGACGCCACCGCGCGGCAGTACGGTCACCTGTGCGTTTCGATCGCGCAGGGAATCCTCGGCAGCCGCGAGGACGCCGAGGAGTGTGCCGCTGACGCTTATCTGCGGCTTTGGAACGCCATCCCGCCGGCCAAGCCCGAGTCGCTCTCAGGCTACCTCGGACGCATCGTGCGCAACCTCGCGCTCAATGCCGCCGAGAAGCGTCAGGCGCAGAAGCGGGGCGGGGAGGTGCTTCCTTTGCTTGAAGAGCTGAGCGAATGTTTACCTGCCGCCGAGCCGGAAGGGGAGATCGACGCCATTCTCGACCGCTTCCTTGCCGGTCTGCCAGACGAAAACCGCCGTCTGTTTTTGCGGCGATATTGGTACTGCGACAGCACGCGCACACTTGCCCGCCGGTTCGGCCTCGGCGAGGGAGCCGTCAAGCTTCGTCTGCACCGCATGCGTGAGGCGCTTCGCCGTGAACTGGAAAAGGAGGGAATTGATGTATGACCAAGCAAGACCTGTTTGTCTCGATCGGCGAGGTGCGCGAGGAATGGATCGCCGACGCCGGCGAGGAAAATTTGCGCTGTGCGACGCGTGCCAAACGTGTGGGGCGGCTTGCGCGGCGCCTCGGCGCGATTGCGGCCTGCCTTGCCATTCTGTTGGTTGGCGGATACCGCTTTATCAACTGGTATTTCCCGTTGGGGGCCCATGAGCAGGTCCTGCGCCTGACCCCAATCGTCATGCACAACCGCTTCATGCAGTATGAACTTGTCCGCCTCGGTGACGGGCAGGAGACCATGCTTCCCCATAGACGGGGCGAATATGTGGGCAATCTGCAGGGGCGTGAGGTGTGGCGTCTGCGGGGGCGGGAAGACTATGCCGAGCTGATCATTCGGAACGGTGAGCAGTGGCAGTTGGTACGCTTCAACGAATACAGCGCTTTCGCCGAGGGGGCAAACCTGGAATGGGGCATGTACGCCGACTGGGTTTACGCCACCCTGCTGTCCCCGGAGGAATGGGCCAAAATCGATACAACCGCCTACACCCTCGGCGAGGTCCTGCACGATATCTACGCCGCAGACAGCGCTGACGATATCGCATGGGTGCGCTTTGAGAAAAGCGGCATCGATAACACGCAGGTCGGGCAGTCGGTGAAGGTGCAGACGGTAACCCTGCGGGATGCTGAATCGATCACGCAGGTTTGGGAGATTCTCGTCGGCCTGGAGCCGTTTGACGACTTCCGCTTCGAACGTCCTCAGCCTGCGGTAACCAAGCCCGATGTCCTCGCCGTGCAGACGGTGCGGGACGTGACTGTGCGCTTCCGGAACGGGGCAGAGTTGACCTTTGAATACAATCCCGCCGGCGGTGAGGACTGTGGCCTCCTCTACCGTGTAGAGGGACACAGCCCCTATTACCTCACCATTGCGCAGAACCACACCCTCATCGACCTTGCGGGCATCAGCTTTGCGCCGACCCCCATCCCCGAAACCGACCCGCCCAGGGGCTTGTCGGAGACGGCGACTGTCCGCCCGCCCGAGACGGCCGCACCCGAGACAATCCCCGAATAAACGAAAGAAGAGCGAACCGTGGTTCGCTCTTCTCGCATATTATTCGTTTGCCGGCTCAAGCACCGGTGCCTCAGCGGCAGCGGCGGCTGCCTTCTTGCGGCGTCCTCCGCGGTGACGGCGGCGACGGCGGCGGGGCTTATCCCCGTCCTCATCCCCCCGTGCCAGCGACGGATCGCGGCTGATAAAGGCTTCGTATTTTTCGTCGTAGTAGGCTTTGACCTCGTCGGTCGCTTTGTAAATGGTCTTGCAGGCCTTCAGAATCCCGCCGCCCCCCTTGAAGAACTGCACGCGCACCATGTAGTCGCCATGGTCGTCGCAGTGGCAGAGCGCGATCTTCTTGCTCCCGCTTTGCTTGACCCAAAGGGGGTAGGGCATGCATCTTCCGCAGACCGGGCAGGTGACACGGGCAATTTTGGGGTCAGCCAGTGCGGCCTGACGGCTCTCAAATCCGCTGTACAGGCTGCTCTGCATGTGCGTGAAATAGCCGCCAAGATCAAATTTTCCCTCGCTGCCGTACTCGGCGATGCCGCGCTGCAGATCAAGCTTCATGCAGACCAGGGCAGTATAGTAGGCATCGTTGAGGGCATCGTGTGCCGGGCGGTCCTCTTCCTGTGCGATCTCAAAATGCTCCATCGCCAGCGAGAGGGCGCGCTGCTGCTTGAGCCCGTCGGTTTGTGCATTGTAGATGGGCTGCAGGTCGTAGCAATCGGTGATCCATTTCGCGTCGATGTTGTGCACGAAGAGGTTGTCAAGGAGCATCGGAATATCGTCCCGGCCCCAGGTGAGCAGAACGCAGGGATTTCCGCACCAGATGCGGAAATCGAAAATGGCCTCGGGGAAGGCGCGGCCGCAGGCGATCTCTTCCTGCGTCAGACCGGTTACCTTTTTGACGCCTCGGTGCAGCTTGGTATAATATGTGGGCGCGATCGTTTCCTTAAATTCGTCAATGATCTCCAGCCGGCCGCTGTCATCGCTGAGCATCACCGCACCGATCTGAATGATCTCTCCGATCAGCGGAAAGGGGGCGCGGTCCACGCATTTCGGTGCGTAGGGCTGGTTCCACTCCATGTCCAGTACAATGTAATTCATCTGTGTACATAATCCGTTTCTGTATCGTAATCCCGAATGGGTAGAGTTCCACCTAACAGTATACCATAAAAGTCGGCATAAGGGAAGAGCTTTTGTCGATTTTATTGCGGATTTTGCTGGAATTCTTCATGCGCGGCGATCAGATCCCGGCAAAGTGCGTGCAATGCGGCCATTGCGGTGGTATCATCAGCGGCCGGCGTGGTGTCGGTGGCGGCCGCGCAAACTGTGCCGACATGCGTAGCGTGCATGCAGCGCAGAAGCCCAACCGCGATCTCTTCTGCCGGCGCAGGCGAACCGTTTCCGCCGGCGCTGAGCAGAACCGCACCGACCTTGGGGCGGGTGATCAGCCGCACGCCGTGAAAGCGCCCGGCCGTATACAGCACCTGCAGGCGGCTGAGCAGCGAGAGCAGGGGCCCGGTCAGCATCGAATAATATACCGGCGAGGCGATGATGATGCAGTCGGCATCGGCAATGCGGTGCAGCAGATCGTGCATGCCGTCATCAAAGATGCAGCCCGGTGTCTTCCAGCAATGCCGGCAATCGATGCAGGGGCGAATGTCGGTGCGATAAGCATCGACGGTCTCGACCACACCGGGCAGGCCGGCTGAGAGCGTGCGGATCATCGCGGCAGTATCCCCGTTTGCATGCGGCGAACCGTTAAAAATCAGCGTCTTCATCGCGGCAGCCCCTGCTGGCGCATCCAAATCGACATAATCAGCTTATGCGGCGCGAATTTCACCAGGCGAACCTGCCAGCGCACCGGTACGCCGAGGATGGAGACATCCTTGCCGCGCTTCATGTCCCGCAGGGCACGGCGCACGACGTCCGCCGACGCATACAGCGGCTTGGTGTAGGGGATCACCCGCTCATCGGCAGTTTCAGCGCGCGAGAAAAACTCCGTTTTGACCCAGCCGGGAGAGACCGCCATGATGCGAATCCCACGCGGCTTCACCTCGACTGCCATACTGCGGCTGTAGCTGAGCACAAAGGCCTTGGATGCGGCGTACACGCTCATGTATGGTACCGGCTGAAAGGCCGAGAGCGAGTCGATTTCATAGATTTGCGCGCCTTTCTGCATGTAGGGCAGAGTCAGCTCGGTGACGGCCACCAGCGCGCGGCAGTTGAGGTCGATCATGCCTAGCGTTTCGTCGAGCGGGATGGTGTCGTGCCGGCCGAATTTTCCGTATCCGCTGGCGTTGACCAGCACGGCTACATTCGGCTGCTCTGCCTCCAGCAGCGCGCGGTATTGGGCAATGCTGTCAGGGGCGGTCAGATCCATCGCCAGCACGCGCAGCGGGGTGGAGACGGACGCTCGCAGCGCTTCCAAGCGGTCAGCGCGCCGTGCAATGACCCAGATCTCATCAAAACGCTCGCTGGCATCCAGCTGCAGAACGAAGTCGCGCCCCATGCCCGAGGAGGCGCCGGTAATGATGGCAATACGGTTGCTCATGGTAGTATCCTTTCGATGACGGTGTAGATATGTCTCTATTATACCGCATTTGGCGCCGCACTGCAAGATTTTGGGACAAACTTTCCCATTTCCCTTGACTTGCAGGGGATTTTGTGGTAAAAATATAGTAGAGATTTTCCGCAGCCGGATCAGATGGGGAGGTATCTATGGCAGTGCAAAACAAGTATAAAACCCTGCTTTCCAATACTGCAATTCTGGGAATCGGTACCTTTGGCTCAAAGCTGTTGGTCTATTTTTTGATGCCCCTCTATACCGCCTGCCTGACCAGTGCGCAGTTCAGCCGTGCGGATTTGATTGCGCAGACGGCAAACCTGCTCATTCCGATTCTGTCGGTCAGCATCTGCGATGCGGTCTTCCGCTTTACCCTTGACCGCACGCAGAATCGTGCCGCTGTGCTGACCACCGGCTGTTTTGTCATCTTCGCCGGCGCGGCGGTCGGTATCCCAATCGGCCTGTTGCTCAACGCCATCCCCTACTTCTCGGGCGGATACGGCTGGCTGATCATCGCCTACGTCGTTGCATCGAATTTCCATACCCTCTGCGCAAATTATCTGCGTGCTGCCGGCAAAACCAAGCTCTTTGCCATCCAGGGCATTTTCACCACTGGTTTCACGATTTTGCTCAATCTCATCTTCCTGCTCGGCTTGCATATGACCGTCACCGGCTATGTCCTCTCGGTCGTGCTTGCCGATATGATCGTCGGTGTGGCGCTTTTCTTTGGCTGCGGCCTTTGGAAGAAGATCAGCTTCGCTGCCTTTTCGCCTGCCTTCGCGCGCAATATGCTGGCTTACAGCCTGCCGCTGATCCCTACCACCATTTTCTGGTGGGCCACAAATGTCTCCGACCGCTACATGATTGCCTATTTCTGCGGCGATGCCATCAACGGTCTGTATGCTGCCGCCTTTAAGATTCCAACCCTGCTGATTCTGGTCTCGGGCATTTTCATCGAGGCCTGGCATTTTTCGGCCGTTACCGACCGCGGTGACCTACACCAGCAATCGCGCTTTTTCTCCACCGTTTTTGACAGCTTCCAGGCCGTGATGTTCATGGCCGGCGCAGGCCTGACCGCTTTTGCCAAGCTCTGCTCGGTGCTTCTCTTTGACGACAGCTATTACGACGCATGGCGGTATATGCCCGTCCTGTTGCTGGCAACCGTTTTCTCAAGTCTGGTTACCTTCATGGGCAGTGTCTACCTTGTAGAGAAGAAGAGCCTCAACTCCTTCTACACCTCGCTGATCGGCGCACTGGTCAATCTGGTGCTGAACCTCCTCTTTATCCCCTTCTGGGGTGCACAGGGCGCGGCGATCGCTACTTTTGCCTGCTATCTGGTGGTCTTCATCATTCGCGCGGTCAATACCCAGCGCTATATTCGCTTTGATCTGCATCCAAAGAAGCTTGCCGTTAACACCGGTCTGCTCACGCTGCAGTGCGTGCTGATGCTGACCGAGCCGCCGCTTTGGTGGCTGTGGCAGACGCTGCTTGTGCTGGCGGTTCTCTTGCTCAACGCCAAGCCCATTTTCCGCGGCATCCTGCAGGTTCTGCGTCGCGGAAGGTAAGGCGAAGCCGTCTTGGCACCGTCTGACGAAGAAAAAATACAGAATTTTCCCGAAAAGGCTTGTACTTTCGCCGATTTTGGCGTATACTATATAGGATAAGATAATTACAGCAAAGGAAGTGTAACCCAACCATGGCAGAAGAATGCACCCACAACTGTTCGACCTGCACGGCAAACTGCTCGTCGCGGGAAAAGACGGATTTTCATGAAGCCCTCAACCCCAAGAGCTCGATCAAGCATGTGATCGGCGTAGTCAGCGGCAAGGGCGGCGTTGGCAAGTCGCTGGTCAGCACCATGCTGGCCGTTGAGCTGCAGCGCCGCGGCAACCATGTCGCTATCCTCGACGCCGACATCACCGGCCCGTCGATTCCGAAGGCTTTTGGCCTCTATTCGGCCTTCGCTCCCGTCGAGGGCGACGAGACCGGCCTGATCCCGCCCAAGACCAAGACCGGTATTGACATCATTTCGGTCAACCTCCTGCTCGACGACGAAACCAAGCCCGTCGTCTGGCGCGGCCCGGTCATCGCCGGTACGGTCAAGCAGTTCTGGACCGATGTGATCTATGACGATGTCGACTACCTCATCATCGATTGCCCTCCCGGCACCGGTGACGTTCCGCTGACCATCTTCCAGACCATCAAGCTTGATGGTATCATCATCGTCAGCTCGCCTCAGGAGCTGGTTTCGATGATCGTCTCCAAGATGGCGAACATGGCCGACATGATGGATATCCCCGTCCTCGGCCTGGTCGAGAACATGAGCTATGTCAAATGCCCCGACTGCGGCCGTGAAATCAATGTCTTCGGCGAGAGCCACATTGACCAGATCGCCAAGAAGTTCGGCTATGACCTCCTTGCCCGCATTCCGCTCGATGCCCGCCTCTCTGCGCTGGTTGACCGCGGCATGATCGAGCTGATGGAAAACGATTATATCAATCAGGCTGCCGACAAGGTCGAAAGCCTGTAAATGATTGGCTTGACGAAAGTGATGAGGCCGAACGCGGCAAAGCGTTCGGCCTCATTTTTTGCTCGAACTCAATTTTCTGCCTGCCGATTCTTCATGTTTTGCCAGCTGATAAAGCCGTAGATATCGTTGAAGAGGAAGGCCGCGAAGCAGACGATGACAGAGACATACCGAAGATCGGTGATGCTTGCCAAGCTCCACAGGACCAGAAGAACGACATCGTTTGCGGCGTATGCCAATGCAAAATAGGGATTTCTGCAGAAGGTCAGATATGCGGCGACGAAGCTTGTCGTGACTGAAACCGTGCTCGGGATGATGTTTGCCGTGTGAAAATAAGCTAAAATAAAGTAAAACATCGCAGTTACGGCTGCGGCCGCAAGCCAAAGAAAGATATGCTCTGTCTTTCCCATGCTGCTCACCCTCACTTCTGCTCGCTTGCCGTTGTAAGGATTGCGCAGCCACGAAATAAGCGCGAATACCGCCATCGGCATCGTCATCCCGAGGTATGTCATCATCTCGCCGTAATAGGAGAAGCTGTAGGAAATGATGCCGTAGAGCAGGCTGAACATGATCATCAGCACCTGCCCGATCAGATTGCCCTTTGCGTTAAATATCAGCGAGGTGACACCGACCAGTGAGGCGATGAGGGTCAGATAATTTGTCGGGTCGAAAACGAAGAAGGACGCCAGGATCAGAAGCACCGACGAACTCCACAGCGCGAGCTCAAGCTTGGAAAAATAGGCAAGCAGTTTTTTCATAAGACCTCCGAAAAGAAAGCATCCGCATACACATCTTCTAAGACCTAATGATGTGTAAACGGATGCTTTTTGCATCGACTACCCGGTGGCAGTTTTCTGTATTATATCACGGAAAGCGGGAAAAGTCAACCTCCGCGCCGAAAAAAACGGCAGCGGGAGGGAAGTGTTCTTCGCAGAGAGGGAAGGCGCGAACAGCGAAGCAAAAGCGGTAAGGCAGAAGTCTGCCCTACCGCTCTTGTACGCGGATTTATTTGGTTTTGCCGAACATCGGCCCGTAGGTTGCGCAGGCGCGGTAGTCAGCGCCTTCTTTGTCCATGCCGTATGCGTTCCAGACGGCCGGGCGGAAGATCTTCTCTTCGGGCACGTTGTGCATGGCCACCGGAATGCGGAGCATCGAGCAGAGGGTGATCAAATCAGCACCGATGTGACCGTAGCTGATGGCACCGTGATTGGCCCCCCAGTTGTTCATCACGTCGTAAGCCGACTTGAATGCGCCCTCACCGGTCATGCGCGGTGCGAACCATGTGCAGGGCCAGGTGTAGTCGGTGCGCTTCCAGAGCGTATCGGTAACGGCATCCGGCAGGTGCACCGTCCAGCCCTCGGCGATCTGCAGCATCGGGCCAAGGCCCTCAACCAGATTGAGGCGGATCATAGTCACCGGCATCTCAGCCTCGGTGATAAAGCGAGAGGAGTAACCGCCGCCGCGGAAATAGCCCAGGTCAGCTGCACTCCACTCGGTCTTAGCCAGGATCTTTTCGCAATCTTCTTCGGTCATGTCGAACCACTGCTTCATGACGGGCTGGCCATTCTCGTCGGTGACGGCACCGCAGGCATCCAGACAAGCTGCACCAGAGTTGATCAAGTGGATGAAACCGCCGGCCTCGGCTGCCTTGCCCTCGACCTCGTATCCGGTTACGCGCTTGACCGAGTCAGCGCTCCAGCAGGTGCGGACGTCAGCGAAGATCTGCGCACGGTTGGTCAGAAGCTTCATGAAGAGCATGCCCATGCCGTTGAGAACGTCGTTTTCGGTGGCCAGGATGTACGGCTCGCGGACACCCGACCAGTCAAAGGAGGTGTTGAGCAGAGCCTCGGCAAAGTCGGCATTGGGGTAGAAATCGGTCCACTGGCGCTGGCCCTGGAAGCCGGCGGCAATGGCATTGTGCCCGACCATCTCTTCCTCGCGGCCGGCGGGCAGATTGGGATTGCCGTTCATCAGGTCCTTGATGATGACCATCATCTTGACCACAAACTCCCACTGCTCGTCCTTGATCTCGCGGGATTTCTGCAGCTCGGGCGGGTTCTTATCGAAGCCTTCGCGGCACTTGGCCTTGGTCCAGGCCAGCGCGCGCTGATATTCTTCCTCGTCGTAGATGCCCTCGGTCATGCGGCGGATGATCTCGACCTCGTCAACCGATTCGACCCGCATACCGAAATAGGATTCAAGGAATTTGGGATCGATGGTAGAGCCGGCGATACCCATGCAGATCGAGCCGATCTGCAGGTAGGACTTGCCGCGCATGGTAGCGGCGGCGATGGCGGCGCGGCCGAAGCGAAGCAGCTTCTCGACAACGTCGTCGGGAATCGAGGTGTCGTCTGCATCCTGTACCTCATGGCCGTAGATGCCAAAGGCAGGCAGACCCTTCTGTGCATGCGCAGCCAGAACCGATGCGAGATAGACCGCACCGGGACGCTCGGTGCCGTTGAAGCCCCAAACGGCCTTGATGGTGTTCGGGTCCATGTCCATCGTCTCGGAGCCATAGCACCAGCAGGGCGTGACGGTCAGCGTAATGTCTACGCCTGCTTTCTTGAACTTGTCCGCGCAGGCAGCGCCTTCTGCCACGCGGCCGATGGTGGTATCGGCGATGACGACCTTAACCGGCTCGCCGTTGGAATAGCGCAGGTTGTCAGTGAAGAGCTTTGCGGCTGCGCGAGCCATGTTCATGGTCTGATCTTCCAGCGACTCGCGTACCTTGAGCGCGCCGCGGCGTGCATCGATGACCGGACGGATACCAATGACCGGATAATCGCCAATCAGTCTGTTTTCTGCCATAGAGATGTACCTCCCATTTATTTGGATCAATGATTAAGTCCGCATTCCCGCCGCCGGAAATGCCGGCCGCGAAAATGCGGACAAATGCATACCATTGTATAATCCATTATACGCACTTTCGAAAAAGATGCAAGTTCCAAGTCCAATCCTGCCCAAATTCGATAAATGATTTGGGAAAAATTGATAAATCCCCTCTTTAAAGCCGGGTGCGCAGATGGGAAGCGCAGGCGTGCAGAATGGCCCGCTCGTCAAACGGCACCTTCTTGCCGCGGATAAGCTGGTAGTCTTCATGTCCCTTGCCGGCCAGCAGAACGATGTCGCCCGGGCGTGCCTCGCGGACTGCGGCGCGAATTGCATCGGTACGGTCGGGAATGACCAGATACGGACATCCGTCGGGCGTGAAAGCGGCGGCGATGTCGGCGATCACCGATTCGGGGGCTTCAAAATCGGGATTGTCAGCCGTCAGAATAGCCAGATCGCACAACTCGTTGGCGACAGCGCCCAGTTCCGGTCTGCGCAGTTGTGTACGCCCGCCGACCGACCCGAACAGACAGATCAGCCGCGCAGGATCGTAGCAGCGCAGCGTCTCCAACGCCGCACGCAGGCTGACGCCGTTGTGCGCGTAGTCGATCAAAAAGGTGACATCGGGCAGCACGTCGACCGCTTCAAAGCGGCCCTTGATGGCAATGCCCGCCATGGCGTCGGCGATCTGCGGCAGGGTGAGCCCGGCCTCCAGGCCAACAGCGATGGCAGAGAGCGCATTGTGGACGTTGAATTCGCCCGGCAGCGGAAGCGAGAAAGCGGCCTCATCGCGGCCGTGACGGCAGACGAACTCCACCCCAAGCCGGCTCCCGCGGCGGAAGAGTGCAATGTCCCGCGCGCTGATGGCCGCATCTTTTTCCACCGAGATCCCGACCACACGAGGACACCCGGCCACCATATCTTCCGCCGCCGGATCATCCAGATTGGCGATCGCACAGCCGGTGGCGTAGTCGGTGAAGAGCGCGCGCTTGCAGGCGCGGTAGTGGTCGAAGGTAGGATGCTCCACCCCGCCGATGTGGTCGGGCGAGAGGTTGGTGAAAATGGTGATCGGGAAAGTCATGCCGTACACGCGGCGCAGATAGATGGCCTGTGAGGAGACCTCCAGCGCGACATATTTCACACCGGCATCAACCATGCGGCGCAGGTAAGCATGCAGCTCACAACTCTCAGGCGTGGTGTTGACGGTGGGATAAAAATGTCCGCAGAACTGCACGCCATTCGAGCCGATGTAGCCGGCCGGAATGCCGTTTTGCTCCAGCATATGGTGAATCAGCAGGGCAGTGGTGGTCTTTCCCTTGGTGCCGGTGATGCCGATGACGGTCAGCTCACGCGCCGGATAGCCGTAGAAGGCGGCTGAAAGCAAAGCCAGCGCCGCGCGGCTGTCCCGAACGCGGATCACGGTGGCATCCTCGGGCAGGTCAAGTACACGCTCGGCCACAAAGATCCGGCAGCCGACGGTGTACGCCTGAAGCGCATAGGTGTGGCCGTCAAAGACCGCCCCCTTGATGCAGACGAACATCGAGTCTGCCCCGGTCAGCTTGCGGGTGTCGGGCGATAGCACCTCAACTGTGCGTGCAAGCACAGCGGCATCAGACGGCAGCGGAGCAGCCAGCAGCTCGGCTGGGAGGGCGGCGAGCAGGGCGGAGAGGGTGATCATGCCGGCACCTCCGCAAAGTCCGGCCCGAAGCCGACCGGGCGCTTGCCGCAGGCCAGAATCGAGCGATAGGCCAGCGCTTCCAGCGAATCAAAATAAGGCGCCCCCAGCCCCTCATCCCGTACCAGCAGGGACAGCTCAGTGCAGCCCAGCACCAGCCGCGTACAGCCGGCATCGGTCAGCTTTGCCGACACCTCGGCAAAGGCCGCCATGTCGGGGCGCTTGCCCTGCTTGATCTGCCCGTAGATGATGTTCTGGATGATGGCCTGATCAGCCGCATCCGGGACAGCGCAGTCGATGCCGATCTGCCGACAGACGTGTTGATAAGATCCCGATGCAACCGTACCCTCAGTAGCCAGCACGCCGATCTTCTGCACGCCGATCCCGGCCAGCGTAGTGACCGTCTCGTAGAGAATGTTGATGATCGGTACCGAAATCGACTCAGCCAGCGCATCGTAGAAATAGTGCGCCGTGTTGCAGGGAATGGCGATCAGCTCAGCCCCGGCGGTAATCAGCGCATGGGCATCCGCCTGCATGCGGGGCAGCGGCGACTCGGTCGATTGACCTAAAATGAAAGCCGTTCGGTCAGGCGTGGTCGCGCCGCTGGAGAGGATGATCTCCAGATGATCCTGATCGCAGCGGGCGTCGGTGTGACGGGTCAGCATTTCGTAGAAATAGACCGACGACATCGGCCCAAGCCCGCCGAGAATTCCTAATTTCTTGGTTGCAGCCGTAGCCGCCACCTCCTTATTTGCAGTATTTTTTGTATTTGGCATAGTGGCCGAGCAGATGGCGCACGACCCAAACCAAGCGCTTCGGGTTTCCTCGCAGGTCAGCCGCACACCACAGTGCCGAGGTCGACTTGCCGGCCCGGCGCAGAGCAGCAGCCTTGGCGCGTACCGCATCATCCTTGACATAGCGCTTAACCACACCCCATGGCACACAGTGCCAGAGATGCTCCTCGGTGAAGTCTACATTCTTCAGCGGCTCATCGGTGAAATAGTCTTGAATGACCAGCCCGGCGATATTCATTCCCGCCGCTGTGATGTAATGGTTGCTGCGGCCCTGACGCAGATTGATCTCAAAGAACCGCAGTGAGCCGTCCCGCTCGTCGTACTTGATGTCGAAGTTCGCAAATCCGCGGTAGCCAAGATCCTCCAGCAGCGCACGGACACGGTCGGTCAGCGCCTTGTTCTGCTCAATCATAATCGCCGCATGATTACCGCGCCCCTTCGGCGTGTGCTCCTCCAGCATGACATGCCCCAGACAGGTCATCTTCACCTTGCCGTCGCGGTCGGCGTAAGCGGTCAGCACATGCATATACGAATCCTCGCCCGGAATCAGGTCCTGGATGATCATCCGCTCGGTATAGCCCGAGGCGTAGATCTCGCGAACAATGGCCTCAGCTCGTTCGGGCGACTCAGCCACATATACCTTCTGCATCCCATCAAACGGGTGCTTCCAATATTCGATACTCGACGAAGGCTTAACGATCAGCGGATAGCCGAATCCGAGCGCCTCGGGCTGCAGCCAGGCCGGAGAGAAGTCAGCCGTCAAAACCTTGGTCTTGGGGTAGGGAATCCCGTACTCGTCGCAGAGTGCATAGAAATCCGCCTTGCTGACCAGCCGATCACGCAGCGGCGCATCAATGTAGGGGAGAATGTAGTAAGGCTCGAGCTGTGCTTTGCAGGAGATCAGCAGCGACGCATAGTCATCCGTGCAGCCCATTGCAAGGAGCGGCTCGTCAGGATGCTTCAGCGCAAATTCCACCAGCACCTGTACCATAATGTCGGGATTGTCCAGATTCGGCACCGCCGTGAAATCGAGAAAACGCGAATACTGCGTCTGCCCCAGTGGATAACGGCCGAACGCCTGCGCCTTGACACCGGCCGCCTCGTAGAAGGCGCGGGCCAGCGAATAACAGTTGAGATCCGCCCCCAGCAGGACGGGAATGAGATTGATGTTCTTCATATCTATGTCCTTTTCTCTATCATATTTCCACAAACCAAAATCCAGACACAAGTTGGAAAGTTTTTGAAGGTTCCAAGGGGACTTTTTTCAAAAAGTCCCCTTGGCGGGGTTTGGGGCGGCGCCCCAAGCCCTTACCCCATCCGCTCAAAATCCACAAAAAAGCACTTGTACCACACAAGGAAAGTGTAAACCGTCCAGATCTTGCGCCCGTTGTTCGCACGGCCGGCGTAGTGATCGTCAAGCAACGCACAGAGCGCATCCACATCAAAAAATTCACCCGCATAATCAGCCGTAAATGCCTCGCGCACCAGCTGGTACCAGCGCTCCTCGCGCAGCCAGAAGCGGATCGGTACCGGGAAGCCCTTCTTCGGGCGGGTCGCCCATTCATCGGGCAGGGTCCGGTTGGCCGCCTTGCGCAGCACATATTTCGTGCCGCTTGCATTGATGCGGTATTTTGTCGGAATGGTCTGCGCCAGCGCCATCACCTCGCGGTCGAGGAAGGGAACGCGCAGTTCCAGCGAGTGCGCCATGCTCATTTTGTCAGCCTTGAGCAGAATGTCGCCCGGCAGCCACAGGCAGAGGTCGAGATACTGCTTCTTGGTCACCTCATCCTTACCCTTGACCTTAGCATAAATCGGCGCGCAGATCTCGCCCGGCGTCTTGCCGCCGCGGCAGTCCTCGCGCAGAACGGCCAGCGCCTCCTTCTCGGGGAAAACCCGCGCCTGCCCGATGAACCAGTCCTCAGGGCGGCCGGTGGCCTTGATGAGGAAATCATGTCCCTTGAAGTAGGGAAGCTTCTTTGCCACAGCGCCTGCCGTGCGGCGGATAAAGCCGGGCAGCTTCTTGTACTTGCGCATCATGGGCGTCTCATCGTACCACTCATAGCCGGCGAAGATCTCATCCGCCCCTTCGCCCGACAGCACAACCGTGACGTGCTCACGCGCCAGCTGTGCGAGGAAATAAAGCGGAACCGACGACGGATTCGACTGCGGCTCGTCCATGTGATATTGGATGGTCGGGAAAGCGGCAAAGCATTCCTCTGCCGTCAGCATCTTCTTGAAATTCTTGACCCCCAGGCGCGCCGACAGCTCCTCTGCCTCGGTCGTTTCGTCAAAGCGATCAACCGCAAAGCCGACCGAGAAGGTGTCATCGGGCATCAGCGTCGCCATGATGTAGCTCGAATCGACGCCGCCCGAAAGGAAAGACCCGACCGGCACATCGCTGATGCGGTGAGCCGCCACCGATGCGTGGATGCAAGCGTCCAACTGTTCGACATATTCGTCAAAACTGCCCTCACCCGCCGCAAAATCGATGTCCCAGTAGCGCTCGATGCGCATTTCTCCGCCCATCTCCCACATGAAGCAGTGGGCCGGCGGGAGTTTGTACACACCCTCGAAGAATGTATCAGTGCCCGACGAATACTGGAAGGTCAGATAAGGCCGCAGCGCATCGCGGTTGACGGCAGGAGTGAAATCGGGATGCTCAAAGAAGCTTTTGATTTCCGAGCCGAAAAGCAGATTGCCTCCGGGAAGCTTACTGTAATAAAACGGCTTGATGCCGAAATGGTCGCGCGCACCGAACAGCCGACGTGCACGTCGATCCCAGATGACAAAGGCAAACATTCCGCGCAGACGGCGCACCAGCGCATCGCCGCCGAATTGCTCGTAGCCGTGGACGAGGACCTCGGTGTCGGTGTTCGTGCGGAAGGTGTGTCCCGCCGCGACCAGCTCCTCGCGCAGCTCCATGAAATTGTAAATCTCGCCGTTGAAAACGATGACGACCGATCCGTCCTCATTCTGCATTGGCTGGCAGCCTGCCTGTGAGAGGTCGATGATGCTCAGCCGGCGAAAGCCCAGTGCCATGTCGTCGTCGAGATACATATCGCCCATGTCAGGGCCGCGGTGGACGATGCGCGCCATCATATGTTCCATAATCTGCGCTCTGCGGTCAATGATACCGCTGAAGCCGATAAAACCACACATTTTTTTGTTGTCTCCCATCCGACAGGTGTGCATACCTGTACCAGTTTATCATTATACCACATTTTGCGCAAAAAAGAAAGAGGAATAGGTGTTTTTTTCAAAAACTGCGCGAAACCCGGCGCTCATCGCCCAAAATCGTCCAAGGCGGCACTTGCCAAAGCCGTTTTTTTGTGGTATCATGTTTACATCACACAGAAAGGTGGTAGAAAACATGAATTTTACACTTCCGTATGCAGACAAAACAAAACCCCCGAAGAAGCCGATCAGCCCCGGCCGCATCCTTAAGCTGGCTGCCGTAGCCGCTGCACTGCTGATTGTGCTGGCCATCATCTCCGGCTGTTGGTACACCGTCAGTGACAAGCAGGAAGCTGTGGTCACAACCTTCGGCCGCGTGACCAACGTCACCGGCGCCGGTATGCATTTCAAGCTTCCGCTGATTCAGCATGTACAAAAGGTAGACGTCAACGTATTCCAGAAGATCTACCTCGGCTACCGCCCCGAGAGCGGCGAGTTCATTGAGGCTGAGTCGAAGATGATCACCGGCGACTTCAACATCGTCAATGTCGATTTCTTCGTCGAGTACAAAATCTCCGACCCCGAAAAGTATCTCTTTGCCTCGGCGAATCCCGACGAGATCCTCACCAACCTTGTCCAGAGCCAGATCCGCAACGTCATCGGCTCGACCGAGGTCGACCGCGTGCTGACCACCGGCAAGAACGAGATCCAGACCCAGATCAAGGAGCTGGTCACGGCAGAGCTGGAGCAGTACGACATCGGCCTGGCGCTGACCGACGTCAAGATTCAGGACAGCGAGCCGCCGAACGCAACGGTTATCGAGGCCTTCAAGAACGTCGAGACGGCCATGCAGCTGGCCGAGACGGTCATCAACGAAGCCCGTGCTTACCAGAACTCCAAGCTGCCCGAAGCCAAGGCCCAGGCTGACAAGCTGATCCAGAATGCCGAGTACGTCAAGCGCAACCGCATCAACGAGGCAACCAAGCAGATCGCGATGTTCGAAGCGATGTACGCCGAGTATGCCCTCAACCCTGCCATAACCCGCACTCGTATGTATTATGAGATGATCTCCGAGGTCCTGCCCGGCGTGAAGCTCTACATCGATACCGCCGAGGGCGGTACAGAGAAGCTGCTCCCGCTGGAGAGCTTCCTCGCCCCGCAGACGAACGGACAGGAGGTAACTGCAAAATGAAAAAATTCACCGCAAGACTTGTCTTGATTCTGGCCATTTTCCTGGCGTTGGTCTGCCTGTTCGGCTCGATGTATACCGTGGCCGAAAATGAGTACGCCTGCGTGGTTCGTCTTTCGAAGATCGTGGATACCATCGACAACGCCGGCCTGCATTTTAAGATTCCCTTCATCGATACCATTCGCTTCTTCCCGCGCGATGTCCAGCTTTATGACATCAACCCCTCCGAGGTGCTGACCTCCGATAAGAAGAACATGACGGTGGACAGCTATGTCATCTGGGAGATCAGCGACCCGCTGACCTTCTTCAAATCGGTTGGCACCATCGGTGAAGCCGAGCGCCGCCTGGATGCGGCGACATACACCACCCTCAAGAACGTCATGGGTACGCTGCCCCAGGCCTCCATCATCAACCAGGAGGACGGCGGCGAGCGCAACAAAATCTATGACAGCATTACGCAGAGCGTTGCCGAGGTGTCCGCACAGTACGGTATCCGCGTGGTGGACGTCAAGATCAAGCGCCTTGATCTGCCGGCCGATAATGAGCAGGCTGTCTACTCCCGCATGATCTCCGAGCGTAACCAGATGGCTGAAAAGTACAAAGCCGACGGCGAGTACGAGGCTTCCATCATCACCAACGATGTCGACAAGCAGGTCAACATCATCATCTCGGACGCACAGGCTGCCGCAGCAAAGCTGGAGGCCGAAGGTGAGGCCGAATATATGCGTATGCTGGCCGAGGCCTTCAACACCGATGACAAGAGGAGCTTCTATCAGTTTACCCTCGCGCTGGATGCCCTGCGCGCCTCGCTGTCCGGCAGCGATAAGACCGTGATTCTGGGCGCGGATGCCGAACTGGTTAAGATGCTCATCGACCCGCAAAGCTGAGCCGGCAATGAAACGTGAGACCATCTACCGCATCTTCTCGCACCTGCCGGAACTGGAAACCGAGCGGCTGCTGCTCCGGCGGATGCGGGTCGACGATGCTGATGACATGTACGCCTACGCCCGGCGCAGTGATGTACCCGCTACCTGACCTGGACGCCCCACCCCGACCGTGCGTACACGCTCCAATACTTGCAGTATCTCGCCTCGCGTTACCGCATCGGTGATTTTTACGACTGGGCTGTGACCCTGCGAGACAGTGACCGGATGATCGGCACATGCGGCTTCACCTCATTCGATTTCGCGCACAACAGCGCACAGGTCGGCTATGTGCTGAATCCCGACTACTGGGGGCAGGGCATTGCCCCCGAAGCGCTGCGCGCCGTGATGGCCTTTGGCTTCCGTGAACTTGCGCTCCACCGCATTGAGGCGCACTATATCATCGGCAACGATCACTCACGCCGCGTGATGGAGAAAGTCGGTATGACCTACGAAGGAACCCGCCGCGGCGCCATGCGCATCAAAGGCGCCTATCGCGACATCGGTGTCTGCGCGGTGCTGCGGGATGAGGGGTAAGGTCGCGGGGCTTTGCCCCGCACCCCACTGGGAGAGCCTTTTGAAAAAGGCTCCCCCAGACCCCCGCGAAAACTTTCATAAAAAAAGATGACCTTTGTGCCAATCAAATTTGATGTGCACAAAGGTCTTTCTCATTATATTGAAAGTTCTTGGGGGGACTGGGGGACTTCTTTCAAGAAGTCCCCCAGTGGGGTGCGGGGAAAAGCCCCGCGACCTTACTCGGCATAATACACAATCTGCTCGTCCTTGACGCCTTTGAGGTAGACCCCTTTGGCTTCCAGCGGCAGATGGATCTTGACATGCGGTGACTGCGAAAAATCCTGCAGGGAGAAGAAGTCGTGCCGCGTGGTTTCGTAGGAGATATGCGGTGGGAAGCGGAAGGAGGCCAGCCGGCGGCAATCGTAGGCGACGTTCCAATCCAGGCGGGTAATGGAAGGGGAGGAGAGGTCGATGTTCTCCAGACGTGTCGCACGGAAGGCGTGCTTACCTACCGAGCAGATGCGCTCGGCCGGATAGACGAAGTGCGTCAGTGCGTTGCAGTCGGCCACCAGATTGCGGGGGATGGCGGTCAGCGTACAGCCTTCCTCAAAGACCAGCGATTTCAGCTTGCGGCACTTGGAGAAGCAGTAAGCTCCCACCTGTGCCAGCGAACCGAACGAGGCCTCGCGCAGGCCAGTCCCCTCAAAGACACCCGGACCGAGCAGACGGACCATCGGCATCTGAATTGTTTCCAGCGCACCGCAGCCGGCCATTGCAAAGCCGAGAATCTCGGTGACCTGGGGAAGCGAGATGCGGCGCAGGTTGCGGCAGTCGCGGAATGCGCAGGGCATGACGCGGCGAACCGACGGCGCTTCGACCGACTCAAGTCCGCAGCCCCAAAAGGCTTCCTCGCCAACCGAGACAACGGGAATTCCGTCAATCTCCTCCGGCAGAACCAGATGCTTGGTTTTCTCTCCCGGCGCAAATCCGGTAATTTCTATCCCCAACGGGACTCGTGTATACTGAAAGAGCATAAGCCCTCCTTAAATCATCAAAATACCAAAATCAAAACCTGTGCAGGAAAGTTTCCCGGGGCACTTGTACAACAAACGCCAAAGCCCCGACCGTCAGTCATGCGCAAACAAATCCTTGCCCGGGAAGACCGGCTCGCAGGTGAAATTCAGCCCCAGCTTGCGCAGGATACGCTCGTCAGCGGCCGTCAGCATGGTGGTCGAATGTGCCTCACAGCTGCGCAGTTCAGCCAGCTTGGTCATGGCCAGTGCGACCATGGGGTTGGTGGCGGCGCAGATGCTCAGTGCGATTAGAACCTCCTCCAGACCCAGCCGCAGGACACGGTCGCCGAACACCTCGCCCTTCAGGCGCTGAATCGGCTCAATGACAACGGGAGAGAGCAGGAAGATCTCGTCTGCGATGCCCGAGAGCACCTTGACCGAGTTGATCAGTGCTGTCGCAGGGGCGCTCATGAGATTGATCTCTTTGCCGGTGACAATTCTGCCGTCGGGCAGTTCGATCGCAAATACGGGACAGCCAACCTGAGCCGCTTTCTCCAGGGCGGGCGTCACCACACGGCGGTCGGTCGCCGTGATGCCGACATTCTTCATCAGCAGCTCGAGATGATGCGCCGTCCCAATGTCGCCGATGCCGTTCTTGTAGTCGCACCAGGCCTTGTAGTAGCGCCGCAGGATTTCCTGACGCGCGGCCTCGCGGCAGACCTCATCGTCGATGATGCAGTTGCCGACCATGTTGACGCCCATATCGGTGGGCGAGCGGTAGAGATCACTCTTGCCCATGATGCGCTCGAGAATGGTCTGCACGACGGGGAAGGCCTCGACGTCTCGGTTGTAGTTGACAGTTGCCACGCCGTACGCATCAAGATGGAAGGGGTCGATCATATTCACATCCCGCAGATCGGCCGTGGCGGCCTCATAGGCGATATTGACCGGATGCTTGAGCGGGAGATTCCAGATGGGGAAGGTCTCAAACTTGGCATAACCGGCTTTGACGCCGCGTTTGTATTCATGATAAAGCTGGGACAGGCAGGTAGCCAGCTTGCCCGAGCCGGGACCAGGGGCGGTGACCACGACGAGAGGCCGCGTGGTTTCAATATAATCGTTGGCGCCGTAGCCCTGCTCGCTGACGATGGTATCCACGTCGTTGGGATATCCCTTGATCGAGCGGTGGATATAAACCCGTTCCCCACGCATCTCCAGCTTGTTGCGGAAGACATCGGCACCGTGCTGGCCGGTGTACTGCGTGATGACGACCGAGCTGACATAAATCCCCAGCGCGCGCAGGTTGTCCATCAGACGGAGCACATCCATGTCATAGGTGATGCCGAAATCGGCGCGGATCTTCTTGCGCTCGATATCGGCGGCGTTGATGATGATAATAATCTCGGTCTGGTCGCGCATTTCGCGAAGCAGATTGATCTTGGCATCCGGTGCAAAGCCGGGCAGAACTCGGGCAGCATGCAGGTCATCAAAGAGCTTGCCGCCAAATTCGATATAGAGTTTGTTGTCGAAGAGCTTAACCCGTTCAAGAATTTTTGCCGACTGCGTTTTGATATAAGTCTGATTGTCAAATCCGATTTTCATGGATCCTACCTCGTTTCAATTTGTCGCGCGAACATAACATATCTATTTTACCACGAAACGCCGGTTTTGTAAAGGGAAAAAGCGAAGTCAAGACGAAAAAATGCAGAAAATATTCCTCGTCTGATTTTACATAAATCGGTTCGGTATTCACATTGAGTTCACATCCGTGCGCTATAATCATAGAGATTGGATGGCAAATGCCGTCCGGAACGGAGGAATTATGTTGCAAAACAACGCAAATACATCCTGCCCGGCCAAAAAGACATCAATTGGCGGACAGGCATTAATTGAAGGAATTATGATGCGCGGGCCGAAGCAGTCGGCTATGGCGGTCCGCAATCCCGCTGGCGAGATCGTGCTGGAAAAATGGGAGACGACCTCAACCTTCCGGGCAAAATTTTTCAAGCTGCCCATTATCCGCGGTGTCTTCAATTTTATCGATTCCATGGTCTCGGGCTATAAGTGTCTGATGCGTTCGGCTGAGATCGCCGGCCTGGAGGAGGAAAGTTCTTCGGCCGATGGGGAAGAGAAGAAGGGCATCAGCGCATTTGCCATGAACGCCCTGATGGTGATCGCATCGGTGCTGGGCGTTGCTCTGGCCGTCTTTCTCTTTATGTTTCTGCCGGTGCAGATCTACAGCTGGATCGCCAAAGCCGTCCCCGGCCTTGAGGACAACCGCTTCCTGCGCAGTCTCTTCGAGGGCCTTCTGCGCATCGCAATTTTCCTCGGCTATATGCTGCTGGTCACCCTGATGAAGGATATCCGCCGCACCTTCCAGTACCACGGTGCTGAGCATAAGACCATTTTCTGCTACGAGCACGGACTCCCGCTGACGGTGGAGAATGTGCGCAAAGAGGGGCGCTTCCATCCCCGCTGCGGTACCTCGTTTTTGGTGCTGATGCTGTTGGTGGGCATCCTCATTTCGCTCTTTATCCCCCCCAATCTGCCCACGCTGCTGCGCACGGCCATCAAGCTCCTGACCCTGCCGCTGGTGATGGGCATCGGCTATGAGCTGATCAAGCTGGCCGGCCGTAAGGATAACCTGCTCACCCGCATCATCTCGAAACCCGGCATCTGGATGCAGCATCTGACCGTCCTTGAGCCGACCGACGATATGATCGAGTGCGCTATCGCCGCCTTTGTCGAGGTTATCCCCGAAGACGAGAAAAGCGATAACTGGTGATATTTTAAGCATAAGAAGAAGCAGCTGCCGCGGCAGCTGCTTCTTTTTATCTTCTTCAAATTCCTTTGTGTTGATGACTATAATTCAAAAATTGAGACATCGGATTCCATCGCATGTTTAACTTTTTTTAATGCTTCAATCGCTTCTTCTCTGCTGGGATAATACGCTATATTTTCCCAACTGCTGATTCTGGTTTGAATCATCAAAGAAGAACCATCGACACGGAGTCCACCATAGCAAATCAGCAATTTGGCCTTGTCGGGACTAAACACTTTCATATGTTGTTTAGGCCGAACAATGGTGCCGTCTTTCAGAACAAATTCAAAATCAGACAAACTTTCAACGAATGCCTCGGGTATTGCATCCTGTACAGCACAAGTAACGGCATCTTCAATCATGTCTTCCAGCATGTCTTCCAGTCGGGAAGACAGTTCATCCATCATCTCGTCCGAATCAAAGCTTTTGTCTTCTTTCATAAATCTGCCAACTCCTCTGTCAAATCCCGATTTGTTGAATACGGCTGCTTCGATTGCGTTCAGTTGTCATAAAGGCTGACATTGTAGCCGTACATATCGCTGCGAATGGCGAGAATGTCGACACAAGCGGGCTTGTTGCGCACATATGCGATGCGCTTCACGCAGAGCAGGGGCATGCCGACCGGCACATCCAGCTGCGCGGCCTCTTTGGCATCGGCGGCACGGGCTGTGATGTGGTCGCGCGCCATTTCGATGTTGATGAAATACTGTTCGCGCAGCAGCTGATAAAGCGACTGAATCCGCGAAGCGTAGGTTTCGATGCCCTGAACCATGTCGTAGGGGAGGTAGTTGCGAATCGTGGCGATCGGCGTGCCGTCGGCGCAGGAAACACGCATGATGCGCGCCAGACGCGCATCGCCGGACAGACCGAAAATGGAGGCCATCTCGGGTTCGTCGGCGGCTGTGCGGATGCCGATGTCGATCGAGCGCAGCGAAACCTCATGTCCGTTCTGCATCTGCGTTTCGGTGAAGGACGAGATGGTGTTGAGGTTCTGCATGGTCTTATAGTCGAGGACAACGGTGCCGATGCCCTGCTTGGCGCTGACATAGCCCTCGCGGGAAAGCATTTCAATGGCCCGACGAACGGTCGTGCGGCTGATGCCGAACAGCTTTTCCAGCATCGGCTCAGGCGGGAGAAGGCTGTCAACGGGGTACTGTCCGTTGATGATGCGTTCTTTTATCGTTTCATAAACAACAAGATATGCTGCAGTTGCGCGTTTCATGATGGTCTCCTTCAAAAGGTATTATATTACTAGTATAACATAATTATGTCATGTTGTCAAGCACAACCGGAAAAAGAATGTCCAAAAGCGGGAATTTTGTCGGTCTTACCCCAAACGGCGTGAGCTTTCTTCCAAAATATACAAAAATATCCTCTGTACCTTGCGGAAAAAGACGTTTTTCAAAGTGATCTTTTTGTGTTTCCTTTTTTGCCAAAACATCATGATTTTCGGAGCGAAAACATAAAAAAACATACAAAAGCAGGAGGTGTCTGACGCAGACACCTCCTGAACGCATATAAGTCTAAACAAATCAGCCTTCGTCGCCAAACAGCGCCAGCTGCTCACCTGCTGACGGCGCAGCAGAGGGCGGTTCGGGTGGACGGAGACCGAGGTGATGATAGGCCGGCAGTGTGACACAGCGCCCGCGGGGGGTGCGGCTGAGGAAGCCGATCTGCATTAGATAGGGCTCGTACACGTCCTCCAGCGTGATGGCCTCCTCGCCAACCGTTGCGGCCAGCGTTTCAAGCCCAACCGGACCTCCGCCGTAGTATTTGATGATGGTCTGCAGCATCCGGCGGTCGGTGTTGTCCAGGCCCAGCTCGTCGATTTCCAGCTTGTTCAGCGCGTAGGCGGTGATTTCCTGGTCGATGACGTCCTTGCCGGCGACCTGCGCAAAGTCGCGGACGCGCTTGAGCAGGCGGTTGGCAATGCGGGGGGTGCCGCGCGAACGGGAGGCCAGCTCTTTGGCACCGTCTTCGGTGATGGACATCCCAAGGATTCCCGCACTGCGGCGTACAATGGTTGCCAGCTCGTCCACCGTATACAGCTCAAGCTTGAGCAGAACGCCGAAGCGGTCGCGCAGCGGGGTGGTCAGCTGGCCGGCGCGGGTGGTGGCACCGATGAGAGTAAAACGGGGCAGGTCGATGCGGATGCTGCGCGCGGCCGGGCCTTTGCCGATGATAATATCGAGCGCATAGTCCTCCATCGCCGGATAGAGGATTTCCTCGATCGAGCGGGACATGCGGTGGATCTCGTCAATGAAGAGAACGTCGCCTTCGTTGAGGTTGGTCAGCAGTGCGGCAAGATCGCCCTGCTTTTCGATGGCCGGACCGGAGGTGACGCGGATGTTGACCCCCATCTCTGCGGCGATGATGTTCGAGAGCGTAGTCTTGCCCAGGCCGGGCGGGCCGTAGAGCAGAACATGATCGAGCGACTCGCCGCGCAGGCGGGCGGCATCGATATAGATCTTGAGATTTTCCTTTGCCTTAGCCTGGCCGATATACTCATCCAGCGTCCGCGGGCGGAGAGAGAGCTCTACATCGGCATCGGAGGCGTGATATTCGGTGGAAATGATGCGGTTTTCAAAATCGAATTCGGTTTCGTTCATGTTTCCTCCCGATTAAGCTTATTTCATCAGCTGCTTCAGCCCTGCGCGGATGATGTCCTCCAGTTCCATGCCGGTGGTGTCCACCGCACGCAGTGCGGCAAGCGCCTCAGCGCGGGAATAGCCGAGGACGATCAGCGCATCCTGCGCTTCGGTAAGCCGGTTGGTCGATGCGCCGGGCTTGATGGTCTCCAATGCCGCGGCGGTAGAATTGTCCGCCTTCGCCTCACGCAGCAGCTTGTCCTTGAGCTCCAACACAATGCGCGCAGCCGTTTTGGCGCCAACGCCGGGGGCTTTGGAGAGGGCCTTGGTATCCTCACTGCAGACCGCCAGCGCAAATTTTTCAGGCGTGAGCAGCGACAGGATCGAAATGGCCGCCTTAGGGCCGACGCCCGATACCGAGATCAGCAGCTTGAAAGCCGATAGTTCCTCATTGGTGGCAAAGCCGAACAGATCCACCGCATCCTCGCGCACCGCCATGTAGGTGAACAGACGCACCTTCGGCATCGGCTGAGCGGGGTGGGGCAGGGCAGCGTGCGTGGTCTGGCTGATAGTCATGCGGTAGCCGACACCGCCGGCATCGACCACGGCACAGTTGGGCTCAAGCAGGGCAAGCCCGCCGGAAATATAGTAGAACATGATTACTCCTTGCTGTCGTCGGATGCAGGTCGGACTTCGGTGTTTGCATCATCGGGGGCGGGGGTTGGCGGAGACATTTTGTTGAGCTCCTCGGCAATTTCATTCAGAGCAAACTGTTCGTCGGCAGCAGATGCACCGGCGGAAGCTGCGACCGGAACCATCGGGAATCGACGACGCCAGAAGGGCTCGATGAAGCAGAGCGCGATAAAGATGATCGAGCAAACAACGGTGCAGATCAGGCCGTAGGTGAAGGCTTTCGGTGCATATTTCAGCTCCAGCGTATGGGTTCCGGGCACCGTGTCAAAGGCGATCAGGGCATTCAGCGTTTTGTAGATCTCGGTGCGCTCGCCGTCAACATAAACCTCCCAGCCTTCGTCGTAGGGGATGGTAGTCAGTACGGTTGCCTGTTCGGCGGTGGTGGTAATCGTGCCGGTGAAATGGGTCTCGGTGTAGTCGGCATCGATTTGATAGTTGCCAACCGCAAGACGGGAAAAGGCATCGGCAACGGCGTCCATATCGACCGAGTAGAAGAACTTGGTTTTGTCCATAACGTAAAGTTCATTCTGCTTGATGGTCAGCGTAATGCGCACCTGATCGCCGGGGTTGAAGGAGCCAAGTGAAACGATGCGGGAGGTTTCGTTGCCGTAGAAGCCTTCCATCGAGTTGCCGTTGACCTTCATGCCTACCTCACGCGGCCACTCGCTGGGCAGATAGAAGAAGATTTCATCATCGCTCGGTGCGGTAAAGGTGTAATAGATATTGGCATCCTTGGCGGTGCTGGTCGGTGCGTATTTGATGTGCCCCTGGATGTAGGAGACATCGCAGTTGTCTGAGTCGGTGTAGTCTTTTTCGATGCCGGTGAAGAGGGTGAGTTCTTCCTCGCCGAGCATGGCGGCAACCAGCCCGTTGAGGCGCTCGAAGGGATTGGGGGCGTCGGCAAAATCGAGGTCGTTGATGCCGCCGCTGACCGCATAAGCCAGCGAGAGGGCGTAAGGATTGTAATAGGCGGTAAAGTCACCGGCCGTGTAGGCAGCGGTGTAGTAATCGGAAAGATCCTGGTTGGAGATGATATACTTCAGGCCGAGCAGCGAGTCGTTGACCGGCGTGCCGCCGAGGTACTTGGTCCAGTGCGAGCGCGAGGAATAGCCCATGTGGTTGAGGAACTGAATGGCTTCAGCATTGAGCGTGGAGGTTGAATTGGAGAGACCGCGCATGTTGAGCGCCATGTTGTCGTTGGTCTTGCGGTGATCGGTCTTTTCCATGCGGTAGAAGGACTGATCGTTTTCCTGTACCGTCTCGACGATGGGACGGAGCTTGGCCATGTAGTCGACGTAGGAACTGTATTTGGAGAAATAGACGTCATCGTCAAGGGAGATGACATTGGTCAGACCTGCACAGAAGACCTCCAGGCAGACCAGGATGACCAAAATCAGCGAAGTATTCTCGCGGTAGTCATTCTTGCGTGTCATACAGAGCACGACGAGATAAAGGCCGATGCAGAAGAGCGAGAACCAGACACCCTCAAAGTCGTACAGATGCTCAACCTCAAGCTTCTGCGCGATCACCACGAAGAGGGCAAGGAAGGCAGAGACCGCCACGATGGTGCGGGGGGCGTTGTCCTCCATAAACTGATAAGCCTGATAGGCCAGCACCAGCAAGAAAAAGCAGAGCATGAAGCTGTAGCGGTAGTTGAGCCAGTTGGGGCGCTGGAAGCCGTGCCAGACCAGATCAAGGGTGGTCGCATTGAAGCTGATGAAGAAAATGGCGATTACCACGCCGGCCATGACCTTTTCGCGCACCGTAAAGCGACGGCTCATGAAATAAAGGGGGACAAGGATGATGGTCAGCAAACCGCAGTAGACGAAGGGAAGTCCCTCGGGGCGGACCGTGTCATAGGAGCCGGGGAAGAACTTGACCAGCAGATCGAAGAAATCAAACTGCTGTCCGAGCGAGTAGGTCGGATTGGAGAAGGTGGTCTTGCCGAAGGTCAGACCGTAGTAGGCGGTTGCTACAATGACCATGGCAATGCCGACACCAAGCATCGAGTAACCGCCGATGCGGATAAAGGAGCGCAGGAAATGCCGTTTTTCTCCGCAGGGGTTGTTGCGGTTGTCCTCGTTGTGCGCGTAGAAATAGTAGAAGAAATAAATGATCACATAGAGACAGCACATGTAGCCGATATAGAAATTGCTCATGATACAGACGGCCAGCGAGAAGACATAGAGCTTGAAGCGGCCGAATTTGATGAGCTGCTCGATTCCGAGGGTGATCATGGGCAGCCAGATGAGCGCATCGATCCACATGGTGTTGTGCTGCTGCACCACGGCATAGGCCGAGAGGGCGTAGAGGATCGAGAAGGCGACAATGGCGGTTTTGTTGATCTTGCGGGCGGTGCGGTGCAGATAGTAGCCGAAGGAGAAGCCGCAGCAGCCGGTCTTGAGCAGGAGGATGCAGAGCAGTGCCTCCAGAATCTTCTCCTTGGGGAAGAGGGCGACCAGATAGGAGAAGGGCGAGGCGATATAATAAGCGTAAATGCCCATAAATTCTCCGCCCAGCGAGCGGGAGAAGGAATAGAGCAGGCTGGTATCTCCGTAGATGAAATTGCGCAGTGCCTCAAAGAAATACACATACTGTCCGTTGAGGTCAAGAACAAGTACCGAGCCGTCGCCGAAGGGGTGAATTTCCATTGCCAGATAGATCATGTACATGATGGCAAAGGGGGCGAAGAAGGCAAGTGTCAGATACATGTAGTCATTTTTGCGCATGGTGTCGCGCAGCGAAAACCGATTGCGCTTTTCGGCTTTCGGCAGCTCTTGACGCAGATTCTCGTTGGTCATGGCATCATTGGGACCGAGCATGGCTCAATCCATCCTTTCCTGTGCAATTTTGTCCTGATCGGCGGGGATGATGTGCTTGATGGCCCGCTCCAGCTTGGGGCGGTCGAGCACCAGGTCGCGCCCGCAATGACAGCAGACGATGCGCACCTCACTGCCCACCCGCACGACGCGGAACTGTTTTGTCCCACAGGGGTGCGGCTTTCTCAGTTCAAGCAGATCTCCCGGGTGCAGACGCGGAATTTCCATCCCTATCCCTCCTTTGGGTATATCTCACTATAGTATACCACAATTTTCCCGGGAAAGCAATCAGATTTTTTCGATTTCGCCGCCGATCTGCGAAAAATGCACATCCGGCCGCAAAATCCGGCCGATCCTCTTGCCAAATCCTGCATAGCCATGCTATAATGAAGAGCGCGGCTGCCGCTGCGACGTGCACTGTGGAGAAAATGTCATGACCGTTAACACGATTTACGCCCCCGAATATGTGATCATCCCCGGAATGGGAGAGGACTGCAGTGCCGCTCTGCACCTGGACGGTTGTACTGTGCGCAACACCCGCGCCCGCGGCTTCCTCGTACAGACGACAATGTGCTGATTGAAAACTGCTATATCGCCGGCATGTCGCTGGTCGCTCCCCTGTTTGTACCCGATATCCGCGTTTGGTGGGAGGTTGGCCCCTGCAAGCATGTGGAGATTCGCAACAATGTCATCTATATCCACGATAACTGCTTTATCGACATCCCGCAGAGCGCCATTTATGTTTCCTCGGCCAAGCAGGTGCGCAATGAGGGGAATCGCTTCCGGAACTGCTGATATGCCCCGCAGGATAAAGCCGATTACGCCAGGTACGATATTGTTGCCGTCAACTGCGAGGACGTGACCATCCGCGGCAACGAGAGCGACCGCGGCGAGGAAACCATGCAGTGCGTCTGCCATGTGTAAATCTGTCCATCCGAACAGGAAAATTTACAAAATACAGTGGCATTCCGCGCAGAATTGTGTTAAACTGTCGTCAGACTTGTAATCTGCCGGATTCTCCGGCCGCAATTGAGGAGAACACCATGAAAAAACCAATCGGCTGGCGCCGTCCGCTCGGGCTGACGGCATTGCTGGCATTTGTCCTGCACGGCCTGCGTGCGTTTTTGCTTGCGCCGCTCAAGGTGCGCTTCGGCACCGATATTCTTTATCAGAACTCCATCCTGCCGGCCGCCCTTGACCTTCTGCTTGACCTTACGCTGATGGCCGTGATCTACATCTGCTATACGTTCATCCTCGAAACGATCTTTCGCCAGGGACTTCGCCGTGCGATTCCGCTTGCACTGCTCTATCTGGGCGGAACCGTTTTCGGCTCGGCAGGGAACTTGATCATGGATTTGACCGTCAACGGCGGCCGTGAGCTGTTCGGTATGCTCTTGCTTGCCGTTCTCAGCGGCATCGGGCAGGAACTGTTGCAGCTGGCGCTGGTTATGCTGATCGCCTGCCTGCTGGCGAGGAGCTATACCGGACCTTATGTACCGCAGCAGATGTTCTCCCGCCGAAATCGCCTTCAGCTTGCGGCGCTCCTCGGCGCCGGCGTGACGGCGCTCTTCCGCATCGGTGCGAGAGTGATCTATGACATCAGCCTCGGCGCACCGACCGCCACCATGGAGATGGTGGATATGGCTATCAATTATGCGGCCGATCTGCTGATCCCCTTCTTAGGGTATCTCGGCATGGTCCTGCTGATGTTCCGCATCCCCGCCGATTCCGATCGGCAGGCCGATGTGTGAATGGTATATGCCGAAAGGCGGCACTGTACTTGTGCCGCCTTTTCCTTTGCCGCCGGATCCCGGCACGGTGTTGACAAAACTGCCGCAATATGGTATAATCATGATGAATGATCTGATGCGCTGCCCGTGCATCATGAATTAATATCTGAAGGAGATAACCCCATGAAAAAACTGATCGGTAATGCTGTTGTCGGCCAGTCCGGCGGCCCCACCGCAGCAATCAACGCAACTCTCGCCGGCGTCATCCGTGGCGTCAAGGAAAATATCCACGACGGCTCCATTCCGCGCCTGTACGGTATGCACAACGGCGTCGAAGGCCTGCTGGAAGAGCGCCTGGTCGACCTGACCGAGTTCTTCGCTGACGACAAGAAAATCGATATCCTTGAGTCCACCCCCGCCGCTGCGCTCGGCTCCTGCCGCCGCAAGCTGCCCAAGATGGGTGAGGACGATGCGGTTTATGAGAAGCTGCTCGCGATCTTCAAGAAGTATGATATTCGCTACTTCTTCTACATCGGCGGCAACGACTCGATGGATACCGTTGCTAAGCTGTCGGCTTACACCAAGGGCCATGACTATGAGATGCACATTGTCGGCGTGCCGAAGACCATTGACAACGATCTCGTCGTGACCGACCACACCCCCGGCTTTGGCTCGGCGGCCAAGTACCTCGCTGTTACCATGCAGGAAATCATCCGCGACTGTGCCGTTTACACCACCAAGGCGGTTACTATCGTTGAGATCATGGGCCGTGACGCCGGCTGGCTGACCGCTTCTGCTGCCATCGGCCGTGCCGTCAACGGCATCGCACCCGACCTCGTTTACCTGCCCGAGCGTACCTTCGATCTGCAGGAGTTCTTCGCTTCTGTCCGCCGGGCGCTTGAGGTGCATCCCAATGTGGTTGTCGCCGTCTCCGAGGGCATCCGCTTTGCGGATGGCACCTACGTCGGCGAGGGCACCCAGAGCGGCGCGGTCGATGCGTTCGGCCACAAGTACCTGTCGGGCACCGGCAAGGCGCTGGAACTGGCTGTCAAGGCAGAGATCGGCTGCAAGGTCCGCTCGGTCGAGCTGAATATCTGCCAGCGCTGTGCATCCCACGTCGCTTCGGAGACTGACCTCGAGGAGTCGGTCAACGTCGGCCGCGCCGCCGTCAAGCACGCCGCCGAGGGCGTTACCCGCGAGATGATGACCATCGACCGCATCTCCACCAAGCCCTACGTTTATCAGATCGGCCACAGCGACATCGACCTCATTGCCAACCAGGTCAAGGAAGTTCCCGCTGAGTTCATCAACGAGGCCGGCAACAACGTCACCGACGCCTGCGTCGAGTACCTGCTGCCCCTGATCGCCGGCGAGGTTTCTCCCGCCTATGAGAACGGCCTGCCGGTGCACGTCATCATCGACTGAACAGGATAATAAAAGCACGGAACTTTTGAGAGGTAGAGATGCTGGATATATTGATCAAAAACGGCAATATAATTGACAGAACGGGGAACGCTGCTTTCGTTGGTTGTGTTGGTGTCAAGAATGAAAAGATAATGTCCGCGAATACCGATACGGAGGCGACGTGAGTGATCGATGCTGCGGGAAAGGTGATACGCTGCAATGGCGCTTTTTGAAATGAATCGGTCGGAGAATAAGCTTAATTTTAAACCTTTTTTTGAATATTTTCTGATTTTGATCGGCAGTGCGTTGTACGCACTCGCTACTGTGATCTTCATTTTTCCGCACAGTCTTTTGCTTGGCGGAACGAGCGGAATATCTGTTATACTCAATTCATTTATCAGCTTTTCTCCTGGCAAGATACTTGTTGCGATAAATTTTCTGCTGATCGTTTTGGCATTTGTTTTTCTTGGCAAGGATATGGCAATAAAGACCCTTGTCGGTTCCGTTCTAACCACTGTGTTGGTGGGCGCTTTTGAATCTGTTTTTGCTTTTTCTGCACCGATAATAAACAATATTTTTCTTTCCGCAGGCATTGGCGCCGCCCTGATCGCAATTGCAAGCGGCGTGATGTTCTATGTTGATTCAAGTTCGGGCGGAACGGATATCATTGCCCTAATCATAAAAAAGTTCTCAAATATGAAGATCGGCAAGGCGCTGCTGGTTACAGACCTTTTGATCGTGCTAATCGGCGGTGCGCTTTCCGGATGGACGCTGCTTTTGAGTTCTTTTCTGGGGTTGCTGATCAAAACGCTCGGTATAGATGGAATCATTGCTGGGATAAAATCAGTCAATATCAAATAAAATGCCCGTTTTTCTAAAGAATCCCCCGCAGACTGCTGCGGGGGATTCTTTTTCGTTGATCGGCGTGCTCACTTCTGCACGCGGAAGAACAGGCGCTTCAGCGCGTGACCGTTGAAGGGGATGAGTGGATACAGATACGACCGCCGACGGTTGACCGTTGCATTGGATGCCAGCAGGAGAATACAGCCGACAAGGCCGCCCAAAAAGCCCCACACACCGAAGAGCGCGGTCAGAATCAGCAAGCCGACACGCAAAAATTTGAAGGCATATCCCAGTTCATAGCTGGGCTGGGTAAAGTTGGCGATGGCCACGAAGGCCATATAGAGAATGACCTCGGGCAGCAGCCAGCCAATATCGACCGCGAAATCGCCGAGGATCAGCCCGCCGACGACCGAGAGCGAATTGGTGAGCATGCTTGGCGTATTCATCGAGGCCAGCTTGAGCCCGTCGATGACGAATTCAGTCAGCAGCAGCTGGGCAAAGATGGGAATACGCGCCTGCTCGGTCGGGATGATGAAGGCCATCCAGCCGGGCAGCCATTCGGGATTTTGGATGAGCAGATACCATAGTGGGGTCAGGAAGAGCGTGACCCAGAAGATGGCGTGACGGAGCAGCCGCACATAGCAGCCGGTGATGGGGGGAAAGTAGTAGTCGCCCGTTTCCTGCAGAAAGTCGAAAATTGAGGTTGGCAGGATCATGGCCTCGGGCGAGTTGTCGCAGAGCAGGAGTACACTGCCTTCGAGCAGCGAAGCGGCTGCCGCATCGGGACGCTCGGTACAGCGAATCTTGGGAAAGGGATTGTACCAGCGCGTCTTGATCAGACATTCGGCCAGCGACTGATGGCCCATCGGCAGTGCGTCGGTGCGGATCGCCCCCAGACGGCTGCGCAGATAATCGACATAACCCGGGTCGGCCTTGCCTTCGAGATAGCACAGCACAACGTCGGTGCGCGATTCCGCCCCCACCGTGTGGTAGGCCATCGTCAGACGCGGATCGCGGATGCGCCGGCGGATGAGGGCAGTGTTGAAGACCAGCGTTTCCACAAAGCCGTCCCGCGCGCCCCGCATGACGCGGTCATTTTCTGGCTCGTCGGGTGAGCGGGAGGGGTAGGTCCGCGCATCGATGATGATCGCCTCGGCACCGAAGGTCGAGCCGAGCATCACGGTAGCACCGCTGAGCACCATCGTGATCATCGTTTCCACCGATTCGGTGACATCGGCCTCTACATAGGTCACTTGTCCCCTGACAAAGGCCTCGGCACCGCCGCCCAGACCCGGCAGACTGACAAAGGGAAGCAGCAGTTTCTGCATCACGGTATCTTTGACAAATCCGTCGATGTAGTAAAGCGTCAGCTCGTCCTGCCCGACGCGCAGAACCTTTTTGATGACATCAAAGCTGGCATCGACCCGAAGCAGGCCATCCAGCATCGCGACATTTTCGCGGTAATTTCCGGTGAGTTTTTGCATGGCACTCTCCTTGTAGATGGGATTCAAGGAAAGTATGCACAGCGCGGGACGCTTCTATGCAAAACCGGCATTTCAGGCTTAGCGGCAAAGCCCGCGCATGGTTTGCAGACCGTTGGGCAGAAGCAGTTCGGTTTCTTCGGCGATGGAGGGCAGCTTGGGCAGATGCAGGGTGGCGGCATGGGTGATGGCCCGGCGGCCGAAGCGCCGGCGAATGTTATCCAGCGTCGCGTCGACCGATGCATCCCGTTCCCGCTTGCCCGCATCACAGAAGAGACTAAGCTGCTCAGCCGCCTGTTCGTCATCCAGGTGGATGGCGCGTACCGTCATGGCGCGAACCGGCTGGGACCAGGTGTAATGTTGGCAGAAAAGCGAAAATGCCCCACCGGCCAGGTCGGCGGCATGTTGCGTTGGCTGCTCAAGCACAGTCTGCCAGCTTCTGTCGCGCAGATCCCCCGTACGTACCGAGAGGGCGATGCCGTACGCCTTCTTCTGCGCTGCCCGCAGCCGGCGGGCAACCTCGTCGGCCAGCATCAGCAGCATCGGCCATACCTCCTCACTGCTCGTCAGATCGGCATTGAAGGTCACGCCGTTGCCGACCGATTTAATGGGGGGCGCACTGCACTGCGGAACGACGGGCGTATCGTCCTCGCCGTTGGCATATTCCCACAGGCGAAGACCGCCCACGCCGAATTTGTATTGCAGCAGAGAAGTCGGACACTGGGCCAGGTCGCCGATGGTGCGGACGCCGTAGCGGTGCAGTGTCTTTGCCGTTGCCGGACCGACGCCAAGCAGCTCCTCAACGGCCAGCGGCCAGACCTTTTCCCTGAACTGCTCGCGCGCAATAACGGTCACCGCATCGGGCTTGCGCATGTCACTGCCGAGCTTGGCAAAAACCTTGTTGAAGGACACCCCGACCGACACGGTCAGCCCCAACTCGCGCTTGACCCGACGGCGGATCTCATGCGCGAGCTGCTCACCGTTGCCCAACCGCGACGAGGCGGTGACGTCGATCCAGCATTCATCGATGCCAAACGGTTCAATGAGATCGCTGTAATCGGCGTAGATCTCCTGCACGAGACGGGAATATTTGGTGTATTCGCTAAAATGCGCATCGGTGATGATCAGCCCCGGGCATTTTGTCTTGGCCTGCCAGACCGTCTCGCCGGTCCTGACACCGCAGGCTTTCGCGGCGCAGTTCTTGGCCAGCACAATGCCGTGCCTATCCTCCTGCCTGCCACAGACCGCTACCGGATGCGCACGCAGTGCCGGATTGCGCATGCACTCAACCGCCGCATAAAAATGGTTTAAATCGCTGTGCAAAACCGTGCGTGAAGGGGATGCCATATCGTAAATCCTCACTTTTTGAAAAAATTCACACAACCTGTTGACAAATTGTGTGTGCCGTGGTAGAATATAAGCACATGATGGTGTGTATTATGATTATACACAAAACAATGTGTCGTGTCAAGATGTATTGCGCAAAATAATGTGCTATTTTCATCCAAATCGGCAAAATAAGGAGAAGAAAGATGACTTTTGCAGAAAAAATCAAATCCGCCCGTCAGGCGGAAGGGTACAGCCAGCGGGAACTGGCAGAGCGTGCCGGTCTGCATTACCGCACGATTCAGAACTGGGAGGCAGGGCGTCTGCCCAAGAGCCTTGATCCGGTCTTCCGTGTCGCACAGGTGCTGGGCACAACGGCTGAAGCATTGCTGGGCGAGTCGGATCAGTATATCATTGAAGCAAACGCGCGGGGCGGGGCAGGGGCGGCACGCGATGTCGATGCCCTGGTCAGCGAGGTCATCGGCCTGTTTGCGGGCGGTGAGCTGGACGAAGAGGAAAAAGAAGGTATTATGGCCGCGCTCAACGAGGCGTATTGGATTGCCAAGCAGAAAAATGCCAAGTATACGCCCAAGAAATATCGCTCCGCACAGAAATGAGGCCTGCCGATGACCAATGCTGTGCTTCGTCCCGAACCCATTGCCCGCAGCGCAAAAGCGCTTGCCGCCCGCTGCGGCACGTGTGATCCCTTTGCGATCGCCGCACAGCTGGGCATTGAGGTGCTGCACGTCGGCTCACTGAAGCGGCTTAAGGGGATGTACCGTGTGATCAAGGGCGTTCGCTTTATTATCCTCAACGAAAACAACACCCCGCAGATCGACCGGATCGTCTGCGCACACGAGTTGGGGCATGATCAGCTGCACCGCCCCCTGGCCCGCGCCCAGACCCTGCAGGAATTTATGCTCTATGATATGGCGACCCGTCCAGAATATGAGGCCAACCTCTTTGCGGCGAACCTGCTTTTGGATGACGAAACCGTCCTTTCGCACATCGAACAGGGCTTTGATATTGTCCAGATCGCCGCTGCGATGGGGAGCGATATCAATCTGGTCGCCCTCAAGATCGACAGTCTGATCCGTGAGGGCTACTCGCTCTGTGCCCAGCCGCATGATTCTGCTTTTCTGCGATAGTTGATGAGCCGACAAAAAAATTGCAGAAATTTTTATCAGGGTATTGAGTTTTTGCCAAAAAAATGATATACTTATCCCATCAAAATGCGGGCAACCGTTTACTGTGTCCCGCGCAAAGGAGAATTGTCAATGAAGAAGCTTTATGCAGGAAAAACCAAAGACGTATACGCACTGGAAAATGGAAATGTCCTCCTGAAGTTCAAGGATGACTGTACCGGCAAGGACGGCGTTTTCGATCCCGGTGAGAACAGCGTTGGTCTGACCATCGAGGGCATCGGCCGTGCGAATCTGGAAACCTCGGTTTATTATTTTGAAATGCTGAAGGCCGCCGGCATCAAGACCCA
>JAFWBJ010000077.1 GCA_017507145.1 Clostridia bacterium
GATCTGCTACCTCGGTATGGGCTGGTGCATCCTGGCCGCCATTCCGCAGACCATTGCCTCCATCGAGCTCGGCGGACTGATCTTCCTTCTGCTGGGCGGCATCGCGTACACCATCGGCGCTCTGGTCTATGCCATCGGCAAGAAGATGGGACGGGCGTATGTCCACGCCATCTTCCACCTCTTCGTGGTTCTGGGCAGCCTGCTGCAATTCTTCTGCATTCTCTTTTATATCGTATAACCGAAAAAAACGGCGTGACCACAGTCACGCCGTTTTTTTTACTTGATCAATGCGGGCTTATTCCCAACCCAACTCCAGCTCCAGCGTTACCTCGCGGCCGTTCCGGTTCACCACCAGGGTGACAAGATCGCCGCCGTTGAGGTCCTCGGTGATAGCATTGACATCGGCCGTCGTGTAGACCCGGATACCATTGAGTTCAACGATAATATCGCCCACCTGCAGTCCGGAGTGCTCGACCGGATAGCCGGGGGTAATTTCACTGACCAGGATACCCTCGGCCGGATAGCCCTGCCCGCGGGTCACGTTGCCACCCTTGATGCCAAGGACGGGGCGTCCGGTAGCAAAGCTGCTGCCATCGCCGGCCGACCCGGTTTCGATGATCGACGTCAGAATCTCACGCGCGCCGTTGATGGGCAGCGCAAAGCCGAGCCCCTCATAGGAGGTGGTGTAGTTGCCGGTAATTTTGAGCGTCGTAATGCCGATGACCTGCCCGCGGTCGTTGATCAGCGGGCCGCCCGAGTTGCCGGGATTAATGTTGGCATTGGTCTGGATGAGCGTCATGCGCTTGGTCAGCACACCGGTCTGGTCGTAGATCTTCACATTGCGGTCGATCGCCGACACAATGCCGTCGGTGACCGTGCCGGCCAGCTCCAGCCCGGAGGGCGTGCCGATGGCCACCACCAGCTCACCCACCAGCAGAGCCGACGAATCACCGAACTCCACGGCGGGGTAGTTAAGCCCCTTGATTTTGAGCACAGCCAGATCGGTCAGCGCATCGCCGCCGACGATCTCAGCCTGATGCTCGCTGCCGTCATAGAGGATGACGATCACCGAAAGTGCCCCCTCAACCACATGGTAGTTGGTGGCAATATATCCGTCCTCGCGGATGACGAAGCCGGTGCCGACGCCCATACCGGTAGCCGACATCACCTTCACGCCGACGACTGAAGGCTTGACCTTCTCGGCAATCTCCGGCACCGTCAGCACGCCACTCTCGCTGTCGTATTCGCGAACATAGACGACACGCTCACTGATCACCGACGGCACGACTTCAGCATCGGGCAAAGCTGGCTGGTCGGCAAAGCGCACCAGCACACCGATCAGCACACCGAAGCTGACAAGGAATGCCACCGTCATGATGATGGCGAAGGTCAGCGCACCGCGGCGCCGCCGGGGCTTCGCCCCCCGATCATAAGCCGACTGCGCACCGTAATTCCAACAATAAATGGGCTGCTCGGTACCGGGGACCTGATTGTTTTCTTCCTGCATAATTTTTCTCCTTCTTTGCGCAGACTACGCGCGGGGATGTGCCTCCTTGAGCGGGGCATAGGTGGGAGTGAGCGTGAAATGGAAGGCACAGTTCTGCCCATATTCGCTCTCGGCCCAAATCTCTTCTTTGTGTGCCGCGATAATGGTCTTGGCAATGTAAAGCCCCAAACCCACGCCGGTTTTATCCAGCCCGCGGCTCTTGTCGCTTTTGTAGAAACGCTCAAACACGAAGGGAATGTCATCGGGCGCGATGCCCTGCCCCTCGTTGAAGACCGTCACCTGCACCTTGCCGTCCTTTTCTCTGGCATGCAGCGAAACGCGGTAGACACCGCCCTCGCGTGAGAATTTCACGGCATTGTCGCAGATGTTGTAGAAAATCTGATAAATGGCATCGTGGTCGGCGAGGACAAACATTTTATCCTCATCGCAGGCAAACTCAACGTCCAGATGCTTGGCCTCCAGCTTTTGCTCGAAGGAAATGATGATCTGACGCCCCATCTCACAGATGTCAAAGGGTGTCATATTGAATTTCCGGTCGCCTGCCTGCATGCGGGAAATATCGAGCAGCGACGCCACCAGCCGGGCGAGCCGCTTGACCTCGGCGGCAATGATGCCGAGATAATAGTCATGCTTCTCGGGCGGGATAGCGCCGGCCAGCATACCGTCGATAAAACCTGAGATGGTCGTCATCGGGGTGCGCAGGTCATGCGACACATTGGCCATGAACGATGAGCGCAGCGTCTCAAGATTAGACAGCGAGTCGGCCATATGGTTGAAGGCCACCGCCAGCTCCGCAACCTCGTCACGCCCCGTCACCGGCACACGGACATCAAATTTTCCGGCCGCAAAGCTCTTGGCCGCCCGGCTCATCGCCTTAAGCGGGCTGATGATGCGGTCGCTGATAAAATACACCGCAATCAAGGCCGCGAGCGCGACCCACAGGCTGGCCATAATGACCGTTTTGATCATAACCTCGATCAGCGGGTAGAGCGAATTGGAGGAGGAGCAGACGAAAACCGTGCCCGCCACCGAATAGTCGCCGACAAAGATCGGGGTTGCATAGATCAGATACGGATTGTTAAACAGCCCGTCCAGCGCATCCATCTGGCGAATCTCGACGCCGTTGTTGATCTCGTCCATCAAGGTCTTAGGCACCGACCGGCCGGCATACGCCGCGCTGTCTTCGCCGCCCGTCAAGAGGATCCGCCCGCTGTTATCGGTTACCAGCAGGAGAATATCATCGGTCTGAGAGGCCATAATATCCAGCATCGGCTGCACGCGGTCGCGGTGAATATCCGCCAGCATACCAAAGCTGGACAAGCCGGTCGCCGCAATCTGTTCCTCGATGTATTCAGCCGCCGTCTGCGCGGCGCGGGAGACAATGTCCTCCTTGACCTGCACCGAGTAGGTGTTGACGATTGAGGTGATGATCGAGATCATCATCGCAAAGCTGAAAATGATGATCAGCATAAATGCGGTGATGTATTTGGTAAAGACACTCTTGAACACTTACGCTGACTCCTCTTTGATTTTTTCGAATGCGCTGCCCGGGGGCAGCACGGGTCAGGAAAGCAGTTCGAACTTGTAGCCAACGCCCCAGACCGTCTTGAGCACCCACTTGTCAGAGACGCCCTCCAGCTTCTCACGCAGGCGCTTGACATGCACATCCACCGTACGCGAGTCGCCCAGATAATCGAAGCCCCAGACCTTGTCCAGCAGCTGATCGCGAGTGAAAACACGGTTTGCATTGGAGGCTAAGAAGTAGAGCAGCTCCAGTTCCTTGGGCGGAATGTCCACAGACTTGCCATTGAGCTTCAACTCATACTTTTCGCGGCTGACCTCGATGTTCTCGAACTTGACGACCTCATCGTCGTTCTGAATGCTCTGCGCGCTGTACCGGCGCAGGACAGCCTTCACGCGGGCCGACAGTTCCTTCATATCAAAGGGCTTGACCACAAAATCATCCGCGCCCAGTTCAAGGCCGAGCACTTTGTCGAAAATCTCCCCCTTGGCCGTGATCATGATCACCGGCTTGCTCGACATCTCACGAATCTCACGGCAAACCTGCCAGCCATCCTTCTTGGGCAGCATAATATCCAGCAGCACCAGATCGGGCTCATAAAGCTTGAAATAATTGATGCCCTCCATACCGTCATTTGCCGTTTTTACCTCATAGCCTTCATTTTCAAAATACAGCTTCAGCAAATCGCAAATATTGGCGTCATCGTCAACAACTAAAATTTTCGTGTCCAGCATGGTACTGTCCTCCTTATGAATCTTGGGTTTGTTAAAATGTTAACTTTGTCATTTTTTTATCTAAGTTCATTATATCAGTTTTCCCGAAAAAGTGGTGAACGATTCATGAACGTTTGGAAAATTCTTGGGGGATGGTTTTTATCTATTTTGATTATATCATATTGCCTGCGATTTGCAAGAGGTGCCGGCTAAAAATCAGAAAAATTTCAAAAATCCATCACATTGCCGGTGGCTGCGGCTGGCAATCGGCAGGCACGACGCAGAAAACGCAAAAATATTTCATTTTCACCTTGAGAAGCGTGGCATTATGTGATATAATAATGTATTGGTAATATTCCCCTTCCCATCCGGAATCACTTTTAAGGAGAATCAACATATATGAAATTAGGTATCGTCGGCCTGCCCAACGTGGGTAAGAGCACGCTGTTCAACGCCATCACCAATGCCGGTGCCGAATCGGCCAACTATCCCTTCTGTACCATCGAGCCGAATGTCGGCATCGTTCCCGTTCCCGATTCCCGTCTGGACGTGCTGGCCGAGATGTACAATCCCGAGAAATACACCCCTGCCATCATCGAATTCGTGGACATCGCCGGCCTTGTGCGCGGCGCATCCAAGGGCGAGGGTCTGGGCAATAAGTTCCTCTCGCACATTCGCGAGGTGGATGCCATTGTCCATGTCATCCGCTGCTTTGTGGACGACAACATCATCCACGTTGACGGCCAGGTTGACCCGCTGCGCGATCTGGAGACCATCAATCTTGAGCTGATCTTCTCGGACATTGAGCTGATCGAGCGGCGCATCGACCGCACGCGCAAGGCAATGAAGGGCGACAAGACGCTCGCCGACGAGCTGGCACTGCTTGAGCGCGTCCACGCCGCCCTCAGCGAAGGTCAGTCGGCCCGTTCGCTGGAATATACCGAGGACGAGCTGGCTATGCTTTCCGAGCCCCCCCTGCTCTCGCTGAAGCCGATCATCTATGTAGCCAACGTCGGCGAAGACGAGGCCGGAACCGAGCCGCTGGACAATCCCCTCTATACCGCGCTCAAGGCGCACGCGGAGGCCGAGAAGGCGGGCATCCTGCCCATCTGTGCATCGCTGGAAGCCGAGATCGCCGAACTGGAGGGCGAGGAAAAGGCGCTCTTCCTTGAGGATCTCGGCATCGCCGAGTCGGGTCTTGACCGGCTGATCAAGGCCAGCTACAGCCTGCTCGGCCTGATCAGCTACCTCACCGGCGGCCCCAAGGAGGTCCGCGCCTGGACCATCACCAAGGGCACCAAGGCCCCGCAGGCGGCCGGCAAGATCCACTCCGACTTTGAGCGCGGCTTCATCCGCGCCGAGATTGTCGCCTTTGACGATCTGGTTGCCTGCGGCAGCATGACGGCCGCCAAGGAAAAGGGCCTTGTCCGCAGCGAGGGCAAGGAATACGTCATCGCCGACGGTGACGTCGTCCTCTTCCGCTTCAATGTCTGATCTGCACAAAAGAAGGGGCTGTCGCGTTAGCGGCAGCCCC
>JAFWBJ010000078.1 GCA_017507145.1 Clostridia bacterium
GGTACATTATCCCCATTATCACAACTGGTGATGCCAAAAAGCATCACCAGCGTGAGAATAAGTCCTATTCGGCGAAGAATCCGGGGATTGCTTCGCATCTGGTTCATGTTATGCTCCTAATTCAAATTAGTCGCGCTGCTTCTTTGCGAAGCCGAGAACCAGGGCAGCGGCCATCATGCAGCCAACAACCATAACGGGCATCATATCAGCCGTTGCGGGAGTCTGTGCGGGAGCCTTTGTGGTAGCGGGAGCAGCAGTGGTGACAGGAGCTGCGGTGGTGGTCTCAACGGGCTTGACGGAAGCCTTGGTGCCGCCGTCCTCTGCCAGACCTGCAACCTCGTCAGCGCTCAGTGCCTTGTTGTAGAGACGGATATCGTCATACTGGAAGCTGACGCCGCGGGAGTCAACGGTAGCATGGGTCTTACCGAAGAAGATAGCCTGGCCTGCCTCAAGGGTCAGAACGCCGGTATCAAAGGTCTCGCTGTTGGCCTGATAGGTCTTGCCGTCGCGGGAGAGGTAAGAGGTGAAGGTAGACTTGCCGCCCTCGGTCTTAACGGTGAAGGCATAGTAGATGAAGCCGTCGAACATGTTGTCGTACTTAAAGGTAGTATCGGACACCTTGTTGGAAGACTTGCCGTAGATCCAGGACTGGATCGTACCGCCGGAAGTCATAGGCCACCAGAAGGTACGGATGCTGTTGTGTGCCTTGTAGATCTCGGCAGCGTTGGAGCTGTTATGCGTACCGGTAGTAGCAACGCGGAAGTACAGCGTAAAGTTGCTGAGGTCCTTGACGTCGTCAGAAGCAGCAACAGAGAGGTAGTTGCCCTTCTCGTGGTCAATGTAAGCAACGCCGTTCTCGATCTTGGAGAGATCGCCGCCCATGGTCAGCGGGTCAGCAACCTTACCGCCGATCGACTTATCGGCCAGCTGCTCTTCCTTGGTAGCACCCTCAAAGTTCCACCAAGCAATAAGATTCTTCGAGAGGTCATCTGCTGCGGATACGCTGGGCACTGCGATGCAGGTCAGCAGCATAATTGCAACAAGCGCGAAGGTAAGTTTCTTCATGTGTTTATCCTCCAGTGAAAGTTTGGTAATATTGACAAGTTTCTCTCCGACTCGTCTCTTCTATTATGCCACAGCTTGCCCAAAATGGCAACCGAACTATCAATACAAAAATGTGTATAATCAATACAAACAAAATAATTTCGTTTTATCAAACTGGGAAAAAAACCAAGGCCGGTGATGCCAAACGGCATCACCGGCCCGCAAAGCTAGAACAATTGATTTCGCGGCAGCCCTCCCCTGTTTCACAAAGACATCCTTACGGCAAATTCGGCTGGCGCGACTTCTCGATGCGGCGGAACTCGCTGGGGGTACAGCCGCAGATACGGCGGAACTGGCGGGCAAACAGGCCATAGTCGGAATATCCCACCCGCTCGGCCACCACCGAAATCGGCTGGCTGGTCTTCAGCAACACGTTGCGCGCGATCTGCATCTTGTTATTGATAATATAATCCTACGTGGACATCCCGCTGTACCGGCGGAAGATCTTATAGAGATAGTCGGGGACGATGTGTAGGCGGGCACAAAGATCGGTCACCTGAATTCGCTCGTCGCTGTGCGCCTCGATATACTCCACCGCCTCACGGAAGAGCATCATCGGCCGGGAGAGCGTGTGCGTATCCGTGTTCTGTGCCTGCAGCGAAAAAAGATGATAGAGCACGCTGTACGCATAGATGGACAGATCACGGTCAGCACGGGGAGAAAAGACAAAATCGCGCAAAACGGCCTCAATGTCATCGATGTTGGACAACTCCGTCTTCATCGGTTGGCAGGTATGCAGAACCTGATCAATCAACATCGGCACACGGCTCCCGGTGATTTCGATCCAATAATAAGCAATCGGGCTATCTGACGAGCTTTCGAGTACGAACTGCTGACCGGGCACACTCATGCAAAATGCACCGCGGGAGACGGATTGACCGTTGAACACGCCCTCACCACCTACAATATAGCGCAGCTTGTAGGAGTTATTCAGCTGTACCGAACGCTTGCCCGGCAGACGCTGCTCATAGCCAAACCGCACGAATTCCAGAGCCTGCCCATCCTCCAGTGTATCAACAAAGAGAGACAGCATCGTGCAGCGGTCAATCACACCGGCAGGCAGGGGCGGGACGAACTCTCTGCGATCGTCGTACAGAGATTTTTCATTTGGAAAATATACAATATAATACGCAGACACACAGACACCTTCTTTCCTCAGGTTTGCCGTTCAGGGTTTGGCCGATCCGGCTCGCGCTGACGTTTTTTCTCGGTGCGTCTGAACTCGCCAGGCGTGCAGCCGCAGATACGGCGGAATTGGCGGGAAAACAGGCCATAGTCCGAATAGCCAATCTGCTCTGCCACTTCCGAGAGCGACTGGCTTGCGTTCAGCAGCAGACTGCGTGCAATCTGTATCTTGGTGTTGATGATATAATCCTGCGTGGACATCCCGCTGTATCGGCGGAAAATTTTATAGAGATAGTCGGGCACGATATGCAGGCGAACGCAAAGATCGGACACCTGGATTCGCTCGCTGCTGTGCGCCTCGATGTACTCCACTGCCTCACGGAAGAGCATCATCGGGCGGGAAAGGGGGTGTGTATCCACACTCTGGGCCTGCAGAGCAAAAATATGGTAGAGCACACTGTGCGCATAGATGGAGAGATCGCGGTCGGCACCCGACGAGAAAATGAAATCCCGCAGAACAGCTTCAATCGCATCGATATTGTGCAGCTCCATATTCAACGGCTGGCAGGTATGCAGAATCCGCTCGATCAGCACCGGGGCCCGGCTGCCGGTGATCTCCATCCAATAATAAGCGAGAGGGTTGTCCGGTGAGCTTTCAATGGCGTACTGCTGGTCAGGGGCGCTCATGCAGAAAGAGCCGCGGGAGATTGGATTACTGTTAAAGGTCCCCTCGCCGCCCACAATATAGCGCAGCTTGTAAGACTTAGTCGACCACACCGTACGCTTACCCGGCAAATGCTGCTCATAGCCAAATGTGCTGAATTCCAGTGCCTGCTTTTCCTCCAATGCATCAACAAAGAGAAAAAGCATTGTGCATGTATCGATAACATCAGCCGGAAGCGGAGGAGCGAACTGTCTGCGCTCGCCCTCAGGGCCGGTTTCATTCGGAAAATAGCCGATGTAATATGCCGACACACCGTCACCTTCTTTCCTTGTTTCAGTCAAAATAGCACATAAATCTCTTTTATTATATCCCGGATCGCACATTTTGTCAAGTCCTGTTCTTGGCAAAGACAGAACAAATCGGCCTGGATAATTTTGTATTGATTATACTGGTTATTTTATTGATTATTCGGTGGACATCGCAGGCAAATCATGTTAAGATAAAAAGGAAGGAGAAGATAGGGGGGCACTTCCCTGTCTCTCCATCACCCCCATCCCCTTCCTTTAGGAGGTTCATCATGCGAAAAAATCTTCCCTTCCGCGTTCTGTATTCTAACGACTGTACCAATCTGACATGTGTCATCTCCCCCTTCCACGCCAAGGGAGAGCCCTTCTCGCCCGAAATGCTTGAAGCTTCGGTGGCCGAGGTAGAGGGCTTTACCGACGTCCATCTGATCCAGCTTGCCGGAGGCCGTGTGCCATGGTACCGGAGCAAGATCTATCCCATGACCGCCCACCGCGACTGGTGGTGCCAGCACTTTGGCGTCAGCCCCGATCATCCCGTCTGGACGACCGGCTACAATAAATATTTACTTGACGGCGGCGACATCCTCGCCGATTTCGTCGACGCCTGCCACCGCCACAATCAACTCGCCTTCGTCTCCCAGCGACTCAACGACCAGCACGGCCTCAACAACGAAATGATCGAAAAGCCAGGGCAGACGGCGGCCACTGAGTTCATCAACCGCTTCTACGTCGAGCATCTTGAATATCGCATCAGCCAAACCCGAAACGGCCGCAACGACCGCGTGCTCGACTGGATGCACGACGAGGTGCGCAGTTCGATGCTTGCGCTGATCACCGAACAGTGCGAGGGCTACGACATCGACGGCTTCGAACTCGACTTCCAACGTCACCCGTCCTTCTTCGACATCGATGCAACGACGCGCGAGGTGCGCGCCGAGATCATGTCGGGCTTCATCGCCGAGGTGCGCGCCATTCTCGACCGCACCGCGCGCAATGGACGTCACCGCTACCTCTCGATGCGCGTCCCTGCCTACCTGACGCTGCTCGACCACTGCGGCCTCGATCTGACCCGCTTCGACGAGTTGGGTGTCGATCTCTGCGTCAGCTCCGACCACTACTTCTCGACCCTTGACACCGAGTTTGCCGCCATCGTCGAGCAGTTGGGTGACGTCCCCGCCTTCTTCGAGATGTGCCACACCACCTACACCGGCCGCAACGCCGCACCAAAGCGTCACCAACTCGACGACGCCTTCACCTACCGCCGCACCACGCCCGAACAGTTCCGCACTCTCGCGAATGTCGCCTACCGCAACGGTGCGTCTGGCGTCGCCTTCTACAACATGGCTTACTACCGCGAATACGGCAATCCCGACCGCGGCCCCTTCCACGAGCCGCCGTTCGCCGCCATGCGCGAATGCGATAATCCCGCCAACCTCGCCGCCGGCCCGCAGGACTATCTGCTTGCCCCCGGTTGGGCGGGCTGGTCGTTTGATCCCATCGGCCGCATCGAGCGGCAGATGCCCCGCATCCTGCGCGACGGCGCGACCGAAACCTTCACCATGGAACTCTATCCGCAAGCTGAGGTCAAGCATCCCATCACGGTGCTTCGTCTCCAGAGTGAAGACTTCCTTGAGAACCAAACCTTCACCGTCACCTGGAACGGCGAGCCGCTTTCCCCCAGCGATGCCATTGAAGAGCCCTTCGGCGTGCAGTATCCCGCCCTGCTGGGCAACGCTCAAACCCTCCGCGCCTTCTCCCTCCCCGTCTCGGCCATTCGTCCCGGCCACAACACCCTCACCGTCACGATGCAGGGCGAGCCGGAGGTCAAGCTGATGGCCATCAACATCGCGATTCTCTGAATTTTCTGCAGGTCCCCCCCAAAGGAGGCTTCGTATGAAAAAATTGCTCTCGCTGCTGCTTGCCTTCCTTATGCTCTTCACTGCTGTCGCCTGTTCACAAGGTAATCCCGCCGATGACGACACTACTGATACCGCAGATATCACGGACGCCACGAATGACAATCTTCCCTTTAAGGTGCTCTACTCCAACGACTTTACCAACATCACCTCTGTCATCTCCCCCTACCACAAGAAGTATCAAGCTTTCACGCCCGAGATGCTTGAAGCTTCAATCGCCGAAGTCGAAGGCTACGCCGATGTACACCTGTTGCAGATGGGCGGCGGGCGCGTGCCGTTGTGGCAAAGTGATATCTATTCGATGGCCGATCACCGCGACTGGTGGTGCGAGTACTTTGGCGTCAGCCCCGATCACTACATCTGGACGACCGGTGTCAACAAGTATCTGCTTGAGGGCGGCGATGTGCTCGCCGATTTCGTTGACGCCTGCCACAACCACAATCAGCTTGCATTCGTCTCGCTGCGGCTCAACGACCAGCACGCCCTTGACAACGCCATGATCGAAAAGAAGGGGCAGACCCAGGGCACCGAGTTTATCAGCCGGTTCTATGTTGAGCACCTTGAGTACCGCATCAGCCAAACCAAGAACGACCGCAACAACCGCGTCCTTGACTGGAAGCACGAAGAGGTACGCAGCACCATGCTTGCGCTGATTGCCGAGCAGTGCGAGAACTACGACATCGATGGGGTTGAGCTCGACTTCCAGCGCCACCCCTCTTTCTTCGACATCAACGCAACACCCAGTACAGAGCGCATCGAGATCATGTCAAATTTTATCGCCGAGGTGCGCGCCATCCTCGACCGCACGACACCCGAGGGCGAGTACCGCTACCTCTCGGTGCGTGTGCCCGCTTATTTGCTCCTGATCAACCACTGTGGCCTTGATCTGACCCGCTTTGACGAGCTTGGCGTGGATCTCTGTGTCAGTTCCGACCATTACTTCTCTTCCCTCGACACCGAGTTTCCCGCCATTGTCGAACGGCTGGGTGAGGTCCCCGCTTTTTTTGAGATGACCCACACAACCTACACCGGCAATGATGTCGCCACAAAAGCCTCCCCGCTCAGCGACGTTTTCAACTATCGCCGCACCACCCCCGAGCAGTTCCGCACCCTCGCGAATGTCGCCTACCATCAGGGTGCTGCCGGTGTCTCCTTCTTCAACATGGCCTATTACCGCGAATACGGCGATATTAGCCGCGGCCCCTTCCATGAGCCACCCTTTGCCGTGATGCGCGAGTGCGGCGATCCCGCAGTGGTGGCTGCCGCCGCACAGGATTATCTGCTCGCCCCCGGCTGGGCATGCTGGTCTTTCGACCCCATCGGCCGCGTGGGGCAGCAGATGCCGCGTCCTCTGCGCGACGGTATGACCGAGACCTTCACCATAAATCTCTACCCGCAGGATAAGGTGGAAAGTCCCGTCGCAATTCTACGGCTCCAGGTCGAGGCCCCCCTTGAAGGACAGACCTTCACCGTCACCTGGAACGGTGAGCCACTCACCCCAAGCAATGACATCGAGGAACCCTTTGGCGTGCAGTACCCCTCCCTGTTGGGCAACGCGCAGACGCTCCGCGCGTTTGCGCTCCCCCTCTCTGCAATCCTTGACGGGGAGAATACCATCACCGTCACCATGCAGGGCAAGCCGAAGGTCAGCCTGATCGCCATCAACGTCTCGATTCCCTGACGTCCCATACATCCACGTCCGCAATTTCTATCCCATAAAAATTTTATTCAGAAAGGAATCCCCCGGCATGAAAAAGCTGATTTCGTTCACGTTAGCCCTCCTCATGCTGTTCACCACGATCGCCTGCTCGAAGGGCGTTCCCACCATTGACAGCCCCGACACCACTGCTGCCCCCACGGAAGGAACCACCGTCATCACCACTGAAGCCGAAACTACTGTGCCCAATGTCGACGGTTTCCCCATCCCGCAAATCCCCGTCACTGACTACTCTGGCTTCTCAGACGGCACCTTCAATGTCCTCGGTATCGGGGAAGACGACATCGCACACTACAATGAGTTCGCCGTAGAAGAGCAGGCGGGCGACGTCATCAAGGATGCCGTTTTCAAGCGTAATCAGATGATCAAGGGAAAGTACAACATTGAAATTGTCTTCCATCCCACGCAGGTTCACTCCCCCGGTCTGATCGCACTTCAGACCGCCGTCTTCGCCGACTCGGACGAATACCAGGCCGCCGCCATCTCGCTCTATCAGATGATGACCGCCTCCCGCACCGGCATGTTCTACAGCCTGACCGAAATCCCGCACATCGACACCTCCGCGCCCTGGTACTACCAGTTCATTCAGGATAACCTGTCGATCGGCGGTGAGGAATTCCTCATGGCCAGCTACCTCAACATGCGCATCTACGACTCCTCGGTCCTGATGTTCTACAGCAAGAAAATTGCCGAGAACCTGGGGCTTACCAACCTCGACCAGCTTGTACTCGACGGCAAGTGGACCTGGGAGAAGCTCAAGGAATACTGCGCCATGTACGGCCGCGACGTCAACAATGACGGCAAGTACGACGGCGAGGACGAAGTCGGCATGATCGCCCACAACGGCTACATCCTCTCCTTCTTTACCGGCCTGGGCGGAAAATTTGTTGAAAAAAACAGCGATGATCTGCCGACTTACATCGGCATCAACGAAAAGAACGAGGCGATTCTCTCCGAACTGCTGCCCTTCCTCTTCTCGGAGCCCGACTCGCTGCACGGCGCTTATGCCGACCTGCCGTATACGGAAATGTTCGCCGAAGACCATGCCCTCTTTACAGCCGGCAATGTCTATTATCAGCGTGTCCTGTCCGAGCACGGCGCCAACAACTACGGTGTCCTGCCCTTCCCCAAGGCAGATGAAGCCCAGGAACGCTACTATGTGCATACACATGCTACCCACGCTACCGCAATCGGCGTGCCGACGACAAACAAGGACGTCGAACCCATCGGTGCACTGCTGGCCGATTTGATTTACCTCTCCTATGAACACATTTACCCCGCGCACATTGAGAAGACCCAGCAATATCGCTATGCGGTGGATGCCAATGCAACCAAAATCCTGCAGCTGACCTTCAGCTCGCTCTGCCTGGAGCTGTCCACTGCCCTCAACCTCAGCATAGACAATACCCTGCGCGCACTCGGTCAGCGCAAGATCTCGACCTTCGCTTCGTATTTCGAGGCAACGAAATCTGCTGACATCGCGCTCATTGATAAGTTCATCGAAAATTTTGTGCAAAGCAATTAAACCGCCACACCGTAATTTGAACAGTCTATCAATCTAAATCAAGAAAGGATACCCGGTATGAAAAAACTGATTTCGCTCACGTTAGCCCTTCTCATGCTGTTCACCGCCATCGCCTGCTCGCAGGGCGATCCCGTCGTTGGCAGCCCCGACACCACTGCCGCCCCCAAGGAAGAAACCCCCGTCATCACCACCGAAGCCGAAACCACCGTGCCCAACGTCGACGGGTTCCCCATCCCGCAGATCCCCGCCGCCGACTACTCGGGCTTCTCGGACGGCACCTTTGACGTCCTGGGCCTGGAAGAAGCAAATTTCTATCCCTACAATGAGTTTGCTATCGAAGAGCAAACCGGCGACCTGGTCAAGGATGCCATCTTCAAGCGCAACCGTCTCATCAAAGAAAAGTACAACATCGACATCGTTTTCCATCCCACCAAAGAGCACAGCACCGGCCTGCAGGCGCTCCAGACCGCCGTCCTCGCCGACTCTGACGAGTACCAGGCCTCTGCCATCTCGCTCTATCAGATGATGACCTCCGCCCGCACCGGTATGCTCTACAACCTCTCCGACATCCCCTACATTGACACCTCCGCTCCCTGGTATTATCAGTCCATCCAGGACAGCCTGTCGATCGGCGGCGAAGAGTTCCTGATGACCAGCTACCTCAACATGCGCATCTACGACTCCTCGGTACTGATGTACTACAGCCATAAGATCGCCGAAAACCTGCAGCTCGGTGATCTCGATCAGCTGGCGCTCGACGGCAAGTGGACCTGGGAGAAGCTGAAGCAGTACTGCGCCATGTTCGGCCGTGATGTCGACAACGACGGTAAGTACGGCGAGGCGGATGAGGTCGGTCTGATCGCGCACAACGGCTACATTCTCTCCTTCTTCAACGGTATGGGCGGCCGCTTCGTCCAGAAAAACAACGAAGACATCCCCGTTTATGTCGGTATCGATGAGAAAAACGAGAAGCTGCTCTCCGAGCTGCTTCCCTTCCTCTTCACCGAACCCGATTCACTGCACGGCGCTTCCAGCGACCTGCCCTTCTATGCAACCACCTTCGTCGAAGACCGCGCCCTCTTCACAGCCGGCAATGTCTTCTATCAGCGTGATCTCTCCGGCCGCGGTGCAGACGATTACGGTGTTCTGCCCTTCCCCAAGGCTGACGAGACGCAGGACCGCTATTATGTGCACACCCATTCCTCTTCCGCATCTGCGCTTGGCGTTCCCACGCCGAACAAGGATATCGCCCCCATTGGTGCTATCCTGGCTGATCTGATTTATCTTTCCTACGAGCACATCTATCCCGCACACATCGAAAAAACCCAGCATTACCGCTATGCAACCGACGCCAACGCCACCAAGATCCTGCAGCTGACCTTCAACTCGCTCTGCCTGGAGCTCTCCACCGCGCTGAACCTCAGCATGGACACCACCCTCCGCGCACTCGGCCAGCGCAAAATCTCGACCTTCGCTTCCTATTTTGACGCCAAGAAATCCGCCGACATGGCACTCATCGATAAGTACGTTGAAAATTTCGTTGGACTGATTGGCAGTGAAGAAACCACGGCAGGCTAACACGATTCCCCCGCGCGGGTCGGCACCGCCGGCCCGCGCCTTATCCATTTTCATAAGGAGAAAGCATATGAAATTCTTAGTTATGACCGACATTGAAGGCGTCACCGGTGTGACCACCTTTGCCCAGGCCGAGCGTAGCGAGTTCGGCCGCCAGATGCTGATGAACGATCTGCTTGCCGTCCTGCGCGGAATCAAAGAAGCCGGCGGCGAGGCTGTCGTCTACGACATGCACACCGACGGCCGCAACATCGATCTCGCACAGGTCGACTTCCCCGTTGTCATGGGTAAGCCCATCCTCGGCCAGCGCGGGCGCGGTGTCGGCGACGATGCCGGCATCGACGGTCTCTTTATGGTCGGTCTGCACACCATGCAGCATGTCCCCGGCGCCCTGATGGCCCACAGCTACCTCCGCGAATACGATGCCATCTACCTCAACGGCTTCCTGCTGGGCGAGATTGGCATGGAGGCCGCACTGGCCGGCGCGCGCGGCATCCCGCTGAAGTTCGTCTCGGGCGATGACCTCGGCTGCCTGGAGGCCACCGCCATCAACCCCGACATCGTCACCTGCCCCGTCAAGACCTCGCTAACCGATGACACCGCCGTCTGCCTCCCCCCCAGCGTCACCGCCGAGCGCCTGACCGCGGCCGCCGCCGACGCTGCACGCAAGACGGTCGCCCCCTTCGTGATTGAGGGCCCGTATGAGATCAAGATCATCTTCTCCGACTGCCCCTACCTCTACACCATGAAGGAACTGCACCCCGAAATCTTTGTCGATGACCGCACCGTCATCATGCGCGGTGACGATCTGCTCGCCACCTGGTCGCAGTACCTGGGCTACGAAAAGGAAATGGTGAACACATGCCGATAACGCTGGGAATCAACCATCAGTTTCTCTACCCCGCTTCGATGACCGATGAAGCGGCCCACACCGCATCGCTGCGTGAGGTCATCAAGCTCCGCGGCGTTGATGCCATCGATGCCTGGATCTGGCGCGGAGAGGCACGCGCGGCTGAAGAGATCGCCATCCTGCGCGACTGCGGCAAGATTGTCAACTACAACTCGGGCGACCGCTTCGGTGAGGAGCCCTTCATGCCTGCCCACCCCGATCCCGCTGTCCGCCAGCGCACCATTGACCGCTACCTGCGCGAATTCGACTATGCCCTGCGCCTTGGCTGCAAGAAAATCGTCGTCGGCAGCGGCCCTGACTATCCCGATGACCGCGAGGCCGCGATCGAACGCTATGTCGAAACCATGTGCTGCCTGCTCCGCCAGCTGCCCGAGGATGTCATCGTCACCCTGGAACCGACCGACCGCGACATCGACCGCTTCTACCTCTTCGGCAAGGTCGCCGAGACAGCCGACTGCATTCACGCCGTCCGCGCGGCGGGCTGCACCAACTTCGGCATGCTGCTTGATATGGGGCATATCCCGCTGATGCACGAGACCTTCGAGTCCTCTATCGCCGGCCTCGGCGACACGCTGGACCATCTCCACATCGCCAGCTGCCTGCTCAACGACCCCAACCATCCCCTCTATGGCGACAAGCACATCGCCTGGGGTGAACCCGGCTCAATTTATACCCCCGAAGATGGCATTACCTTCCTGCGCATGATCCGCGCGCAGAAGCCCGAATATTTTGCCCGCCCCGACTGTACGGTCACCTTTGAGATGCGCACCATGACCGGCTGCGATCCCCAGCAGACCGTCGACCGTCTCCTCGCCACCTGGGCCGAGGCGTTCCCGGACAGCTAAGCACGCTTGATAACTGACCAGTTTTGTGATAGGATAAAGCTGGATCATTCCGACTATGCCAACCGAAAGGAGATCCGCATGAAACAGAATTACGAAATCAAAAGCGATAAGATCAAAGAAGCCTTCCTGGCCTACAAGAAAGCCAACCCCGACAAGCTGAAGAACCGTCTCAAGTTCTCCTGGAGCAACTGGGGCTTTGGCCTTGAATCCTTTGCCGACTCCTGTGCCCGCCTGAACCGCGCCGGTATTTCCTACATTGAACTGCACGGCAACCATTACGGTCCCGATCTTGGCTACCGCCCGGCCGAGGTTCTCTCGATCATGGATGCCTACGGCATCAAGGTCGGCGGCGTCTGCGGCATGTTCTCGGCCGACAACGACCTCTCCTCCAACCGCCACATCCAGCGCCAGGCCGCCATCGACTACATCAAGCGCGAGGCCGCCTTCACAGCTGAGGTCGGCGGCAAGTATATGCTGGTCTGCCCCGCCGCCGTCGGCCGCCCGGGCAAATACGATGACAGCGAGATTGACCGCTCGGTCGACAGTCTCTCCCGCGTGGCGGACGTCTTTGTGACGAACGGCATCCGCGCCGCCATCGAGCCAATTCGCTCGGCCGAGACCTCGATCGTGCACAGCATCGCCGACGCCATCGCTTACATCGACCGCCTTGGCCACCCCGGCGTGCAGCACATTAACGGCGACGTCTACCATATGCTGGTCGAAGAGAACCACATCGGCGAAGCCCTGCTGGCCGCCGGCCCGCATCTGACCAACCTGCACATGGCCGACACTAACCGCTGTGCACTCGGCGACGGCTCGCTTGACCTCGACACCATCATCATGGCTCTCTACCTGCTGGGCTACAACAACGACGATGCCTGCTTTGTTACCCCCGAGCCGCTCGGCCCCGGCGGCGACCCCTACCCGGCGCAGAATGCCAAGACCGACCCGGCCATCCTCGACCGGCTGGTCTTCGACAGCGTAAATTACTTCCGCTCCCGTGAGGAAATTGTGCTGGCGCTTTGAGTTTCCTGCCCCCAAAATTGGCAAAGCCTCCCTTGTGTAAAGGGAGGCTTTTTGCTATTCGAACATTCCCTGCACATACAGCGAGTCACCTCAACCGCTGAGGGAATTGGCGTGCCCGTTTCTACAAGCAGGTTATTGCAGATTCTCCTCGGATACCGTATAATAGAGTTGATCAAAAGGAGGTTGTGCTTATGAATATCGGCAAAATCATCTAAAATTTGTCGAGAAACAGCTATTTTGTTATTTCTTTCTTCGTCGGGTTTGTTCCAAAGTGTTTTAAATATATACGGTAAAAATTACTGTAATTCTCATAGCCCACCTGCATAGCCGCCGCGGTGCGCGGTACGCCCTCATCGATCAGCTTGCTCGCCAGAGCAAGCTTTTTTTGCAGAATATACTGCTTGGGAGAAATATTCATTTTCGACTCGAACAGATGGCAAAAGGAGGATTTGGATCTCGCCGTATACCTCGCAAGATCGTCAAGCAAGATTTTTTCGTGCAAATGCATATCGATATACGCAAAGGTCTTTAGCAAAAACTCGTCGGTTTCAGCTTTCGTGCGGTCTTGCGGCATCAGAAATGCATCGTAAAATATTTCCACCATCAGACTTTGAAGCAATGGGGCATAAAAAGACGCATCCTCTCCTCTACAGATTTCTTTGATCTTTTCTATGCAGGAAGGATGAACGATTGTATTTCTTTCCTGCTTTGAAAAAGCTTCGCGCAAAACGCCCGGAATTGAGTCAGCGCCGAACAACGCCGTAATTCTGCGATAGCTTCCTTCTTCATTTGCTGTAACGGAATGATAGAAAAGCGGTGGGATAATGATGATTTGATTTTTCTGTAAGCGATATTTTTGTCCTTCCAGCATAATGGTAATATCGCCGTCTGCCACTGCGATCATCTCATATTGCGCGTGGCAATGGCTTTCCCACAAGATCGGATGATCGATCTTGCTTTCGATATATTCACATTCAAAACAATTTGTCTTTACGCAGTATATCACGAAATTCACCGCCCTTTTGATATATTATATCATGTTTTTGCAAGATAAGCAACATAAAATGCAAAATTGATTATATACCTATCTTTTATTGAATGATATAATTAGAATAAAGGAAGGCATGTTGACATGTCTTTTATTGGATGATATAATAAAAATATAAAATGATGGAAGCTATGTTGTCAGATCATTGAAAATGCAATTCAAATCGGCGAAAACAGGATAGATAACCGTGTGGTATTGCAGCCAATGGAGGGCTGTGACTGCCATATGAACGGAAGTCCAAGTGAGCCCACCGTTGAAAAACATCTCACA
>JAFWBJ010000079.1 GCA_017507145.1 Clostridia bacterium
CTCTTTGTAAAGAATTGTCGAGTTCGTTTCGCACAATATTATGCTTTGTACTCTTGTTGTTGTTCAATTTTCAATGACCAATCTCGCGCCGCCCGAACAGGCGACCTGATTATTATACCACACACCAGTGCCCTTGTCAAGTGGTTTTCCAAACTTTTTCGAAAAACTTTTCACCCGGCTCCCCGGCATGTCCGCTCCCGCTCTCACGTGAGCCTGTTTATTATACTACATCCTCCCCTCTTTGTCAACACCTTTTTGGAAAAAAACTCAGAAAAAATCGAAATTTCTTTTTGGGCTGGCTTTCGTAAGAAAAACGCAAGAAAATCATCGACGAACTCGTAAACAATTTCGGATATACTTTATCTGCCGGCAAAAGCGATTGACAAAGCACGGCAAATCGGGTACAATGTGCGTATAAACTGTTTGCGAGGTGCGCTTATGTTTTCTTCTCACCGCTCCGGTATCGGCAAAGCCGTGTTTGTTCTGCTCTGTCTGATTTTGACCGCCGCGATTCTTACCCTTTCCTTCCTTATATATCGTACGCTGTCCGAGCCGGCTGAGGTCACGGCGCTGCGTAGGCTGCATGTTCCCGAATGGGTTGATGTTGATCTCATCCGTCGGGACGGTGCATCCCGCCGCAGAACGCGTCTGGAAGCGCTGAACGCGATTGTTATCCACTACATTGGCAACCCCGGGACATCGGCGCAGAACAACCGCAATTACTTCGACAATCCCGATTCAACGGTCAGCGCCCATTTTATTGTCGGGCTGGAGGGAGAGATCATTCAATGCATCCCGCTGCACGAAAAGTCCTCAGCTTCCAACCATCGCAACCGCGACACCATTTCGATTGAGGTCTGCCATCCCGACGAAAGCGGCGTTTTTTCGCCCGAGACCTACGCATCTCTGGTCCGGCTGACCGCCTGGCTTTGCCGGGAATGCGACCTTGGTGCTGACCAGATCATTCGACACTACGATATTACCGGAAAAATTTGCCCCAGCTGGTTCGTTGACGACGAAGCCGCCTGGGAAACCTTCAAGCAAGATGTCATGACGGCAAAGGAGTAAACCATGCAGCCTTCTATATTAATTGTTGACGACGACCGCGACATTGTCCGTGCCATTTCCCTGCTGCTGGAAAAGCAGGGCTACCGGCTCTACACTGCGCATAATGGGCTGGATGCACTGGACATTGTGGCAACCGCGCCCCTTCATCTGATTCTTCTGGATATTATGATGCCCAATCTGGACGGGCTTTCCGCCTTGATGCGGATCCGTTCCACAAAAAACATCCCGGTTATCCTCCTTTCGGCCAAGAGCGAGGATTCGGACAAGATCCTGGGGCTCTCGATGGGAGCGGATGACTACATCGCCAAGCCCTACAATCCCGATGAGCTGCTGGCACGGGTACAGGCGCAGCTGCGGCGCTATCTCACGCTCGGCAGTGTGAACACCGGAAACGAAGATGTGCTGACGGTGGGCGATCTCGTCTACGACAAAGAGAAAAAAACACTAGCTGTGCGCGGCGAGCCGGTCCATCTGACCGCGACCGAGCGCAAAATCGTCGAACTGCTGATGCAAAAACCCGGCCGAATCTACTCGGCCGAAGAAATTTACGAACGGGTTTGGAACGAGCCGGCCTACTCCTGCGAGAACACGGTGATGGTGCACATCCGCCGCATCCGTGAGAAGATCGAGCTCAATCCGCGCGAACCCGATTACTTAAAGGTGGTGTGGGGAATTGGATACAAAATTGACAAAAAATAAGCGGCTGCATCCCGTGCGCGCGTGGCTATGCTTTGCACTGGCGATGACCCTGCTCTTTGGTACGGTCACGCTGGCGGTTGGCTTTGCCGGCGAGCTTTACGATTACCGCGATATGCTCTTGCGGCTGGTGCCGAACGCGATCTGTCTCAACTATCACGAGACCGATCTCTACTGGGACGATCTCTTCGATTATATGGAGTATCTCCAGCGCATCATCACCGGCCAATCGCCCATCGTCACTTACGATGAGAGCCAGGATCGCTTTGTGGTGGACTACCGCTACATGACCGACCCACCCGTGGCCGAAGTTCCCGTCGAACCCGGCTTTTCGGTCAACGGCCAGCCGGTGGAATCCATCCCGATCGATGCCGATCCGCCCCTTGCGTTTGCCGATGCGGACATTGCGGAAACCGAGTCCCCCGAATCCATCCGCGAGACGACTGCCGCCATCTATGCCGAAACCACCGTCATCGGTCCTTACGACCCGTATAATGATCCCTATGCCTCTTATGCGCAAATATCTCAAATCGGTCAATTTCTGGCCAACGACGTCCTCGCTGAGAACATCAGCTACACTGCGGTCTATGGCGATCGCACCCTCAGCGGCGGCACCGGCTACGACTACGGCCGGGGACTGAAATGGGAAAACGGCGAGCTCTATGTCAGCCGCGGCGATGGCGAGTGGGTTGCCTACCGCGAAATTCCCGCACTGCGCGAGTACCTCCGCGACGTCAACGTCAACGGCTACGCCCAGGACATCCTCGCCGAGCTTGACCCCGCTGTTACCATCATCCTCCAGCCCAACTCCCGCATCATTGACAGCCGCAGCAGCCTGCTATCCAATGGGCTGAGGCATCTCTATGCCATCTCTGCCCTCTGCTGGGGCATCATCGCGCTCATTCTCCTGATTCTCGCCCTCTTCATCGGTGTCGCCATCGACCACCGAAGCAAGGCCGTGGCAGACGCCGCCATCGGCCGCTTCATTGGCCGCATCTGGATCGAGCTGCGCTGGACGATCCTCATTCTCGCGATCATGGCTTACATCGGAATCATCGAGTTCGGCGACGAAATGGTGGGCTACACCGTCCTGTTCGCCTCCGTCTGGTTCTGGCTCTACTGCATCGCCGTTGATCTGCGGCAAAACGGCCTGCGCACCTTCACCTGCAACATCTTCGCGACCGTCATTCGCTTTTTCCGTCGCCGCGCTGCACGGCTCCCTCTGCACAAGGCTCTCTCGCGCCGCATCTGGGTCTGGGGCATTCCTACCGTCCTCTGCGCGATCGCTGCCCTGATCTTCTTCGTCAGCGCGGCGGGAACCTGGGGCTTTGCCTCGTTTGCACTGACGATCGCCGGGCTTCACACCGGTGTCGGTGCCCTCATCTTCATCTTCCTCTACTTCCACTCCCGCGCTGAGGATTACGCCGACATCGCCGCGCTCACCGAGCGCATCTGCGCCATCCGGGAAGGCCGCGCCAGCACGCCGCTCGCCATCCCCGCCACGCACCGCCTCGCCCCCTACGCCGATGCGCTCGAGTCGATCTACGCCGGCATCGAGACCGCCGTCGCCGAGCGCACCAAAAGCGAGCGCACCAAGATCGAGATGGTCACCAACATCTCCCACGACCTCAAGACCCCGCTGACCTCGATCGTCGGTTACGCCGACCTGCTGGCCGCCGTCGAAGGTCTGCCGCCCGAGGCCGCGGATTATGTCTCGGTCATCACCAAGAAGAGCGCGCGGCTGGGCGCCCTCATCAAGGACCTGTTTGAGCTGAGCAAAGCTACCACCAATGACCTTCCCCTGCACCGCGAGCCGCTTGATCTGGTCCGGCTGATCAACCAGCTGCTGGCCGAGCAGGCCGATGCCATCGCCGCCGCACCCGTGACGCTGGTGTGCACGCTCCCCGAGCGCGAATGCCCCTGCTTCAACGACGGCACCAAGCTCTATCGCGTATTTGCCAATCTCCTTGAGAACGCCCTGCGCTATTCGCTGGAAGGCTCGAGAATCTTTCTCACCTTAACCGCCGCGCAGGAACCGCTCGGGAATCCCGTTTGGCGAGTCACTGTCAAGAACACCTCCCGCGCGTATATCGACTTTACCGCCGATGAAATCCTCGGCCGCTTTGTCCGCGGTGACCGCAACCGTTCAAGCGAAGGCAGCGGTCTCGGTCTGCCCATTGCCAAGAGTTTCACCGAACTCTGCGGCGGCCGATTTGATCTGACGCTGGACGGAGACACCTTCACCGTGACAGTCGATCTTCCCAAGCAATAACAATCCGAATGTACAAAGAAAAGCCCGCACAGCAAGCTGTGCGGGCTTTATGTATCCGGTCAATGGTATCACACCCACCCATTCGGACAGATGCGGCCAAACGGAATCAACTTATGCGAACCAAGTCTTAGTTGCAAGTGCGACCAGGTAGGTCAGCAGGCCTGCGCCAACCGGGGAAGATACCCACGCGATCGCGATGTTTTTAAATACACCGAAGTTGACACAGCGCCAGCTCTTGGTCAGACCGGCACCGACTACCGCGCCGACAACTGCCTGCGAGGTCGAAACCGGGATGTTCATGGTGTTGCCCATGATGACGATGGTCAGGGCCATCGCGATGATAACAAGGAAGCCCTCGATCTGGGTCAGCGGTGCGATCGAAGAACCGACCGTCATCATCACCTTCTTGGAGTAGGTCAGAACGCCGATGGCAATAGCGATACCGCCGATGGTCGCAGCCACACGGCCGCTGGAGAGCAGATTGGTCTGCACGCCGTCGATGACCTCGCCATAGTAGAGCGCGGTAACATTGGCCGAGCTGTTCATACCGATGGAGTAGGAAGCAAAGCCGCCGGCAATCAGATAGCCGACCTTGACCAGCTTATCATAGTTGGAAAGGCGGGTCAGGCGGGGGATCAGGAACTTGTTGGCAAGCTTGATCACCGCAAAGGAAATAATGGCAGCCCCCAGGGGATTGAGCAGCCAGGTGGAGGCAAATTTGCCCAGCTGGCCGAGTAGGGATGCACGAAGTGCGGGATCGGAGTAGTCAGCGTGAAGCAGACCCCAACCGACGATTGCACCGGTGATCGACTGGTTTGCCGAAACCGGGAACTTGAGATAGGACATGATGAAGACGGTGACTGCCGCACAAGTGAAAACGATTGCGGCCTTAATCGCAGACTTCAGCACCAGCTTGTCAGCAGTACCTTCAGCAACCGCTTTCTGGACAGCCGCCTCAGACGCCATCACCTCATTACCGGTAGCCAGTTCAGCCACCTTCATTAGATTGCCTTCACCCTGCAAAAATGCACCGATGACAACAAAAATTGCAATAATGGTAATTGCCGTGCGATACTTGACGACACCGGTCGCGACGGCAGTACCGAAGGCGTTCGCGCCATCGTTTGTACCCAGCGACCAGCCCATAAAGATGCCGGCAAACAGTAATAAATATATCGCCATGATCGGTTCTTATGCCTCCCGCTCGATGAGCATGATCTGGATCTGGTCGGCAATATCCTCGATGGTGTCCGACAGATCGCAGATGTCCTCGATCAGGTCGCGGTAGTAGATCTTCTCGCACAGCGAAAGGTCAAGTTCAAACACACGGGTGTGCAGCATAGCCTCGATGCTGTCAACCTTGCTTTCCTCCGAGCGAATGTCATCCAGAATCTTGCGATCGTTGAAAATGCTCTTGTAGTCATTGAAGAGCTTCTCAATGGCAACGTAAAGGATAGCAAGCTGAGCCTTGGTAATCGAAATGATTTCCAGAACGTCATCATGCAGCGATGCGGGAAGAGCAATCTTCTCAAGCATGATCTGGCGGGTAACCTCCTGGCAGATGTTGGCTACCTCATCGGTGCTCTGCACGATGGAGATCAGGCTGGAACGGGTTGCGGGCAGGAAAGACTCGCTCATGAGGTCGACGTCATGGCGCAACTCACCATCAGCCGCATTCTCACAGTTGTCAACTGCAGTTTTCAACGAACTCATCTTGTCCTTGTCGGGGGTTGCGGCGAAGGAAGCCTTGATGAACTCCTCGAACTTCTCAAGGCAACCGACGACATCCTCATGATGGTCTGCAAAGCACTTCGCAACTTTGGGGTTCTTGTTGTTGAAGATAAGCATATTATCCCTCCGAAAATGGAAATAGTAATGTAGTATATTATCAAGCACGAGCCTTTGATAATATGATGATTTAAATATTATATACGACTTTCCGCAAAATGTCAAGAGTATAGCCGAATTTCCTCAAAAAAGAAGCCCCGGCGCCAAAAGAGGAACGGAGCAGTTGCCTCCCACGCGCCGGGGCTTGATTCTATCGTTTTATTCGCAGCACGCCGAAATTGTCATCAGGTCTGCGGGTCAATGAAACGGATCTCTTTCATCACAATGTCACTCCGCGGTCTATCCCAGCTGCCGGTTGCCTGTGCCGCAACCCAGTCCACCGTCTCCATGCCGGCCGTTACGCAGCCAAAGGCAGCATAATCCCCGTCGAGATGGGGCTTGTCAGCATGCATGATGAAAAACTGCGAAGAAGCCGTGTTGGGATCTTCGCTACGGGCCATCGAAATGACACCGCGCTTGTGCGAAAGATTGTTGGCAAAGCCGTTGGAAGCGAATTCGCCGTAAATGCTTTCATCAGAGCCGCCGTAACCGTCCCCGTCGGGATCGCCGCCCTGAATCATGAATCCGCTGATCACACGATGGAAAATGGTCCCATCATAGAAATGCTCGCTGACCAGCTTCTGGAAGTTTGCAACTGTCTGGGGCGCGACATCGGGATACAGTTCAAGCTGAATCACGCCGCCGTTCTCAAGTACAATCTGCACATAGTTGGTCACGGTGTCGGTGGTTTCGGCTCGCTCGGTGTAAACGCCGGCCGGCGTGGAACACGCACATCCGATCAGCAAAACAACCCCCATCAGCAAAGCAAGCATCGTATATTTTTTCATCATCTTCATCCTTTCCGCAGCAGAACTGCCGGTACATTAGCATAAGCTTATCAGAAAGTAAGCGATTTGTCAAGAGACCACCCCATATTCCGGGATAAAAATCCTCGGCACCGCGTATACTTTGGACAGGCGTAAGGAGGGGAATGAAATGTCGGAACACGAGAAATGGATGCTGCGGGCGGCACGGGTGATCTGCGCCGCAGGTGCGGCGGCGGGCATCTTTCTTTTGCTGCGTTTTGCACTCCCTCTGCTTGCCCCCTTTCTGGCAGCATGGGGGATTGCCCTTCTGCTGCATCCGCTGGCTGAAAAGATGAGTCACCACACCCATATCCCGCGGCGGCTCTGCGCGATTCTTCTACTGACGTTGACCCTGCTTTTGCTGGCCCTCCTGCTGACGCTGGGCGCCAACCGACTGATTTACGAACTGCAGCGCCTGCTCGGCTGGCTGGGCGGAGACGGCGGCGAAAAGCTGGCCGCGCTGGCCGGCAGACTGCGCACATGGGGAGCGTCACTGCGGCAGTCCTTCCCTTTCCTTGATTTTCTCCACGGCAGCGATGCCGCACACGGCATCTGGGAGAACGTCGATCAGATTGCCGCCGACCTCATCGCCGACACCGTCTCAAGCCTGAGCGCCAAGATCCCTGCCGCCATCGCCGCGGTCCTGCGGGCATTGCCCGGCGCTCTGCTTTTCCTCGGTGTCTGGATCATCGCCGCCTATTCCTTCTGTCTGGATCTGCGGGCGATCTATGCCGCGCTCTCGGTGCTCCTGCCGCGGGCATGGCAGGGGAAAATGCCGGGGTTTCGCCGCCGCGCGGCCCTCACCGCCCTGCGCTGGCTGCGGGCATATCTGCTTCTGCTCGGCCTGACCTTCTGTGAGCTGCTCATCGGCTTTCTCCTGCTCGGCGTGGACTATGCCTTCCTGCTTGCCCTGCTGATCGCCCTGCTGGATTTTCTTCCGGTGTTCGGCGTCGGCACCGCTCTCATCCCCTGGGCGGCCGTCATGCTGCTGAGCGGGAACTACACGCTGGGTGCAGGCCTGCTCATCGTCTACGGCATCATCGCCATTGTCCGCCAGATCGCCGAGCCGCGCATCGTGGGCGGGAGCATCGGTCTGCATCCCCTTCTGACTCTCGCGGCCATGTATATCGGCTTCAAATGCTTCGGCCTGCCCGGCATGCTGCTCGCCCCCGCTGCGGCGCTGGCACTGGGGCTCTTGTACGGTGACCCGGCAGAATAAATTGTAAATATATTTTCACTCGCATTGACAGCCGGGGAAAAAAATGGTATGATAAAATGTATGATTTTGACCACACGGAGGCCAAATTATGAAGAAAAATGTCCCTTATGTCTATGATATCCCCCAGCTGCTGACCCTGCGTGAGCTGCTTGAGCGCTCGGCCGAGCGTTATGCCGAGCTGCCCGCTTTTGCCGTCTCTGCCGCCGGCGAGGTCGAGGAGATCAGCTACGCCGATTTCTACGCCGACGTCGCCGCGCTGGCCACCTATCTGCAGGATCTCGGCCTTACCGGCAAGAAGATCGGTCTGATCGGCAAGAACTGCTACGGCTGGGCGCTGAGCTATTTCGCTGTCACGGCCGGCTGCGGCGTGATCGTGCCGTTCGATAAAGAGTACAAGGCAGGCGAGCTGGTGGGGCTTGCAGCTGACGCCGAAATTGCCGCCATCCTCTACGCCCCCGATCAGGCAGAGAAGCTGTCCGATCTGCCCGAGTCCGTCCTGCGCATTCCCTTTGACAGCTTCCCCAACTGCATTGAGGCCGGTACGCAGCTGATGGAGGGTGGCGACCCGCGCTGGGCTTCCTACCGGATCGATCCGCATGCCCTCGGCGTGCTTATTTACACCTCCGGCACCACCGGTGTGGCCAAGGGGGTCATGCTTTCGCAGTACAATATCTGCGCCGATCTCTGCGGCGTTCTGCGTGTCTTCCACGTCACCACCGACGACCGCACCCTCTCGGTTCTGCCCATGCACCACACCTACGAGTGCCTGGCCGGCTTCCTTTGCCCCCTGGCCTCGGGTGCCAGCATCGCCTTCAACGGATCGATTCGCACCATCCAGGCCGATTTCGCCCGCTATCAGCCCACCGTCTTCGTCGCCGTCCCGCTGCTGCTGGAAAAGCTGCACGGCAAGATCGTCGGCAAGTACGCCGCGATGAAGGGCGGCCCGGCGATTCTCGCGGCACAGCGGGCCCTGGCACGCGCCAATCCGCGCAGCGCACGGAAGATCTTCTCGGCTGTGCACCGGGTCTTCGGCGGCCGACTGCGCGCCATTATCTGCGGTGCCGCCGCGCTTTCTCCCGAGGTCTACCGCGATCTGGAAACCTTCGGCATCGCCATCTACAACGGCTACGGCCTGACCGAAACGGCACCCGTGCTGATGGTCCACCGCGACAGCTACCGCTGTGCCACCGATGTCGGCCCTGCCCTGCCCGGCGTCATCGCCCGCCTGGACGAGCCGAACGAAGAGGGGGTCGGCGAGCTGATCGTGCGCGGCCCCAACATCATGCTCGGCTATTACCGCAATCCCGCCGCCACCGCCGAGGTTATCCGCGACGGCTGGTTCCACACCGGTGACCTGGCCCGCTTCGATCCCAAGACCGGCGCATATGCCATCGTCGGCCGCTGCAAAACCATGATCGTCACCAAGAACGGCAAGAAGATTTTCCCCGAGGAGATCGAATACTATATCAGCCAGAGTCCCTACGCTGCCGAGTGCATGGCCTTCGGCATGGCCGGCAAGGATGGTGACGTCAAGGTTGCCGTCTCGGTTTACCCCGACGAAGAGGCCCTGCGTGCAGCCGGACTTGATCTCGGGTCCGAGGAAGACACCGCCGAGATCGAGCGTCTGCTCCGCGAAGCGGTCAAGGAAGCCAACCGCAGTCTGCCCGTCTTCAAGCACATCAGCCGGCTGATCATCCGCCGCGAGCCTTTTGTCAAGACCACCACCCAGAAGATCCGCCGCAATGCGCCCGAAAATCTGGTCTCGGCCGCGGAAAGCGAGGATGCTCATGCATAACGAAGTTTCCCGGATGCGCTTCCGCGACAGGCCCATGCCCACCTACACCCGCGGCGAGGAGATCTTCAACATGGTCTCCCACATTGTGGGGGGCGCGCTGGGCATCACGGCCACCGTGCTCTGCGTCATCATGGCCGCCCTGCACCACAATGTCTGGGGCGTCGTCGGAGGCGCGATCTTCGGCGGGACCATGATCGTCCTCTACACCATGTCCAGCATCTACCACGGGCTCTCCCCCCGCTTGATGGCCAAGCGCGTCTTCCGCGTCATCGATCACTGCTCCATCTTCCTGCTGATCGCCGGCACCTACACCCCCATCGCGCTCTGCAATCTCCGCGAATACAGCGCTCCGCTGGGCTGGACCATCTTCGGTTGGATCTGGGGCATGGCGGCACTGGGCATCACGCTCAACGCCGTCAACCTCGAAAAATTCAAGAAATTCTCGATGATCTGCTACCTCGGTATGGGCTGGTGCATCCTGGCCGCCATTCCGCAGACCATTGCCTCCATCGAGCTCGGCGGACTGATCTTCCTTCTGCTGGGCGGCATCGCGTACACCATCGGCGCTCTGGTCTATGCCATCGGCAA
>JAFWBJ010000080.1 GCA_017507145.1 Clostridia bacterium
CCATAGGGGAGAGGAAGGGGTACCCCACCCCTTAGACTAAGGCTTGTAAGCCCAAGGGCTGAGGGGAGGGCCGGAGGGGAGAGGGGCTGCGGCATTGAGCCGCCCCTCTCCCCTCCGGAATAGCCGCACGAAGGATCATAGTTAGCCAAAAAGATAACGCACCCCTGCCACTGACTGTTGGGCAGAGGTTTTTCGTTCGATTGTGATTTTTTTGTATTTACAGATGGGTCAGACGTTTGCTGATTTAGGCCGCTCTGGATGATGGGCGGAGCAAATTCTGCATTTACCCAACTAAACCCGCCGGATTTTTCTGCATCAAGCTGAACAGGCCGAACGGCTGGGCAAAATCTTGCCTGACCGATCGGCCTGTCCTTATCTATTTCAGAAAAATCAAACGGCGCAGGAAAGCCAAAAGTAACTGAAGTGAGGAAAGAGTTACCTCCCGTAAGGTAGGGGAAGGGGTACCCCACCCCTTAAACTAAGGCTGACAGGCAAGGGGACTGAGAGGGGGCGCAGGGGACGGGAAGGAACTGCGCAGCTGGTCCTTCCCTCCCCCGTCTCTCCCGCACAAACAATCAGATCTACCCAAACTCCCTATCGCCTCCCCCATCCCTTCGCCCCTCAATTCACCGTCAACCAGACCGTAACAGCAAAACCGAGCCCCACCGCCGCACCGGCGATGACCCACGCACCCACCGTCGGGCGGTGCATGGCCCCGGGACAACGAAAGCCCAGCGCAATCCGCAGCCAGTAGGGCGCACGGGGCAGCTCGATGCGTTCGTCATCCAGCTGCAGCCAAAGCCCCGACGGCGCACGGCCGAAAAGCCGGGCCAGCGGGAAGCAGCGATAACCCAGCGCGCGGATGCCGGCCAGCGGGATGCGGCGATCCCCCCAGCAGAGAGCGTGCGCCTCCAGGGAGCCGAGCACGCGCCGGTCGCAAAGCCGGCCGATTCCCCACGCAGCCAGCCGCAGGAGCAGCGTCAGCGCAAAAAGCATCAGGCAGGAGAGAACAATCTGCACCGTGTCACCGGCCATAATGCCCCCCTCGGCCGTGTTGAGCCAGAGCGGCAGGAAAAGGGCGGCCAGCAGGTCGCCGAGCAGGAAGAAATTGAGAATGCCGCCCCAGATGCGGCGGATGGGCAAAGCTTGCTTCATGCGTGTCTCCTTTGGCGGGGAATGGGAAAGGAAGGGTGCCTTTGCGCAAGGCACCCTTTTGGTCGATTGATCAGGTTTCGTCGGTGAGGACGGCAATGCCGAGTTCGGTCAGCGCGCTCGGCTCGGCGGGGGTCGGGCAGCTGGACATCAGCTCGGATGCATTCTGCACCTTGGGGAAGGCGATAACGTCGCGCAGGCTGTCTGCCTCTGCCATGACCATGGCCAGGCGGTCAAGCCCCATACCGCTTCCGCCGTGGGGCGGTGCGCCGTATTTGTAGGCCTCGACAAGGAAGCCGAACTTGCGCTCGATTTCCTCTTTTTCCAGGCCGAGCGCCTTGAACATTCTCTCCTGCAGCTGCCAGTCGGTGATACGAATCGAGCCCGAGAGAAGCTCGGTGCCGTTGAGCACCATGTCGTAGCACTCGGCACGGACGGCGCCGGGATCGGTGTCAAGATAGGGCAGGCACTCTGCAAGCGGCATGGTGAAGGGGTGATGCATGGCATCCCAATGCCCCGTCTCCTCGTTCCACTCGAAGAAGGGGAACTCCACGACCCAGAGGAAGTTGAACTTGTTTTTGGGGATCATGTCAAGCTGTTTTGCCACGATGGTGCGGAGGGCACCGAGGGTGGGGAGCACGACCTTGTTTTTGTCGGCACAGATGAGCAGGACGTCGCCCTTCTCGAGCCCTACGCGGGCGTAGATGGCGGAGAGCTCGTCCTCGGTCATGAACTTGGCAAACGAGCAAGCGGGCGCGTCGTCCACCCAGCGCACAAAAGCAAGACCCTTGGCGCCAATGCCGCGTGCGTGCTCGGTCAGCTTGTCGATCTCCTTGCGCGTCAGGGTTGCCGCGCCGCCCTTGGCGACGATGCCGCGGACAGAGCCGCCCTGCTCGATTGCCGAGGTGAATACGCCGAAGCCGCAATCCTTTACGAGATCGGAGAGATCCTGGATCTCCATGCCATAGCGGGTGTCGGGCTTGTCCGAGCCGTAGCGCTCCATGGCTTCACGGAAGGTGATGCGCTGCATGGGGGTCTCGATCTCCACCCCGAGCACTTCCTTGAACACGCGCTGAATAAAGCCCTCGTTCATCGCCATGATATCTTCCATGGTGGCGAAGGACATCTCCAGGTCGATCTGGGTAAACTCGGGCTGGCGGTCAGCGCGAAGGTCCTCATCGCGGAAGCAGCGGGCAAGCTGAATGTAGCGGTCGAAGCCGGACAGCATCAAGAGCTGCTTGTAGATCTGCGGCGACTGCGGAAGGGCGTAGAAGCTGCCCTTGTGGATGCGCGAGGGGACGATATAGTCGCGTGCGCCCTCGGGCGTGGGCTTGATCATCATGGGCGTCTCGATTTCGTAGAAGCCGTTTTCGTAGTAATATTCTCTTGCAACGCGCGCGATCTCGTGGCGCATCTTGATATTCTTCTGCAGCTCAGGGCGGCGGAGATCGACGTAGCGGTACTTGAGTGCCGTCTCGTCCTTGACCTTCTTGGCATCATTGACCTCGAAGGGCGGGGTCTGGGCGGCCGAGAGGATCTTGAGCTCGGTGACGGCGACTTCGATCTCGCCGGTGGGGATATTGGGGTTGATGGCACCCTCGCCGCGGGCGCGGACAACGCCGTGTGCGCAGAGGACGAACTCGGCACGGACGGTGAAGGCCTTCTCGAAGACGGCGCGGTCGGTGGCGTCGTCAAAAGCGAGCTGGACGATGCCGGTGCGGTCGCGGAGGTCGATGAAGATGAGCTGGCCGTGGTCGCGCTGGCGCTGAGCCCAGCCCATGACGCAGACGGTCTGGCCGAGATTGGCCTTCGACAGTTCAGCGCAGTAACAGGTGCGCTTGTCGGTTTTGGTAAGCAGTTCTGCCATGGTGGTTTCTCCTGTTTGTTGTATTTTTCGCGTGTGATCAGATTTTTGTCAATGCAATGTTGTACCTTCGGCGGGAGGAGGGGGCGGACACCATCTCAAACGCCGAAGTTTTCCGCCCCCTCTTGCCGCACGTCGGGCGGCAATTCACCCCCACCTTCCTTGGCTGGCGTTCTGCCAGCTGAGTAGGGGGTTATTTCTCGGTGGGTACGTCCTCGTACATCGTCCGGTTCTCGTGCCAGTCCCGCTGCATATTGCGCTGGAACTTGGCAACGTAGGCCGCAGACAGCTCCTCGCCGGTGATGCCGTAGCAGTCGATGTTGTCCATGAGGTACATCAGGACATCGGCGACCTCCTCGACATAGTGGGCGCGGACGGCGGGGTTTTCGACGATGGCGGTGTCCCCCTTCTTCTTGATGATGGCGATCATCTCCCCCAGTTCCTCGACACTCCAGAGCAGGTAGCTTCGGGCGTGCTCGGGATCGTGGGGCGACCATTCATGCTTGTGTTTGGCGAAGAGGGCGTGCTGCATGTCCAGCAGGTCGGAGAGCGTGCATGCCTTCTTCTCTTCGCTCATTTCAGCTTCTCCGCGAGATCGGTAAGCGCGATCTCCTCCTGCGCGCTGTTCTTCATCGAGCGAAGCATGGCGCGGCCGGTCTCGATCTCGTTGTCGCCGAGGATGAGGGTGTAGTCGGCGCCGATCTTGTTGGCGTACTTCATCTGTGCCTTGAGCGAGCGGCCGACGAGGTCGCACTCAACATACAGGCCGTCGTTGCGCAGCTGCTCAGCCAGCTGAAGTGCCTTGGTCGATGCAGCAGCGCCGAGCGAAGCGATATACAGCTTGGGCGGCCGCTTGCCGGGGACGGTGATGCCTGCGGCCTCCATGGCCATGATGAGGCGGGTGATGCCCATGGCGAAGCCGATGCCGGGCAGGCGGGGACCGCCGATCTGCTCGGTCAGGCCGTCGTAGCGGCCGCCGCCGCAGACGGTGCTCTGCGCGCCGATGCCGTCGGCGATAAACTCAAAGACGGTGCGGGTGTAGTAGTCAAGCCCGCGCACGATGGCGGTGTCAACTTCATAGGTAATGCCCAGTGCGTCGAGCGCCTCGGTCAGGCCCTGGTGGTGGTTCGCGCAGTCGGGGCAGAGGTGGTCGAGCGTGCGGGGCGCGCCCTCGGCGATCTTATGGCAGATGGGCGACTTGCAGTCGAGGATGCGCAGGGGGTTGGTCTTCAGACGTGCCTGGCAGGTGGGGCAGAGCTCAGCTTCGTGCGCCGAGAAATACTCAACCAGCGCCGCGCGGTAGTTCGGGCGGCAGGTCGGGCAGCCGATCGAGTTGATGTGCAGCTTGATGTTCGGCAGTCCCAGTTCGCGTAGCAGCGCGTCAGCCACCGCAATGCTGGTCGCGTCAGCCGCCGGGGTCTCGGTGCCGTACAGCTCGGTGCCGAACTGATAAAACTCGCGCGAACGGCCGGCCTGCGGTGCCTCGCAGCGGAAGCAGCTGATGATGTAGAACAGCTTCAGCGGCATCGCATCGGAGCAGCGGCCGTGCTCAATGATCGCACGCGCGATCGACGCCGTGCCCTCGGGACGCAGCGTAATCGAACGGCCCTCGTCACCGCGGTCAAGGAAGGTGTACATCTCCTTCTGCACCACGTCGGTGGTATCCCCAACGCCGCGGCGGAAAAGCTCGGTCGCCTCAAAGGTGGGGGTGCGGATCTCATCAAAGCCGTAACGCGTCGCAACCGCGCGCGCCGTCTCCTCGATGAACCGCCAGGTGGGAATCTCCTCGGGCATGATGTCGAATGTGCCCTTAATCTTCTGAATCATAGTCCTGTCCTTTCGATTTTGCCAACCAAAATCATGGTATTTGTCGGAAAGTTTTTGAAGGGTCCAGGGGAACTTTTTTCAAAAAGTTCCCCTGGCAGGGTACGGGGCAGCGCCCCGTACGTCCATTCTGCTTCTTTCCGCGATCAGTGCGTAAATTTATTCATTCTCTATTATATCACAAAAATTCTCTGTGTCAAGAAAAATTCACAGCTTCACTGATTTTGTCGCCGAAAAAGCCTTGACAAATACCCGGCGGCGGTGTATAATATCGAAGTACGGAGGCGTAGCTCAGTTGGTTAGAGCGTTCGGTTCACATCCGAGAGGTCATGGGTTCGAGCCCCCTCGTCTCCACCATAACACAGAAAAAACGCTGATATATCAGCGTTTTTTCTGTGTTCCGCCGGATTCAGCACCGAAAAAGCACCGAATGTTATTGCTTTTTCTCAATATTTCACTTTTTCTCTTTGCAATATCCCTATTCGCGTCATGCTATCCGCACGGCTAACACCCATAGACTTCACGCGTTGTTTGGTCGTCGTGCGATAAGCATCTCTTTTATAAGGCAACGTCACGCACAACCTCACAGCTTCTCCGTCAACTCTCGCACCATCGCCTCTACTTTACGATGCAGCCGCACTGCGGCCATTGTGACAGCGCCCTCGGTCGAACCGGTCAGGCGTGCGATCTCGGCATATTTGACCTTGCGCCGCAGATATTCCGCAAGCCGCACTTCCTTTTCTTTCAGCCCGGCATAGATCTGATCGCAGTACAGGTCAAGATCCAGATTGATCTTATCGATCAGCATCTGCTCCTCCATGCTGAACTGCTCGGCGACGCTTTCCATGTATGTCTCATCCAGTGCAACAACATCCTTCTGCCGCGTGTGCCGCGCCTTGGCTTTGAGCACCATGTGATCGGCAGTGCGGTTAAGCCAACCCTTGATATTCGTATGCTGCAAATCGTCCCACCGCTCACATAGCGCATGGAAAACATCCTGCGTCACGTCCTCAGCCAGAGCCTGATTGTAGTAGAGCGCATGAAGGCAGCGCCGATAGATCGGCGTATAATAGCTTTGGCAGATCTTGTCAAGTGTCATCTGTCACGGTCCTTTCTGAAAGCGCTTTACGCCCCTTCTTCCTGTCTGCGTCTGCCCTTATTTGTATCAGTATAAACGATACGGTGCGGATTGAAAAGAAAGCACAGATGTGATTCAATAGTATAACTGTGTATTCATATTTTTTTAACATTTCCGCAAAAAGAAAAGCCAGCATGAGCATATGCTGGCTTTCTTTTCATGATATGGATCAGAACATCTTGGTGCAAAAGTCCTCCACGACGTCTCGCAAATGGATCAATTCCAGCTGCAGTGTGTTGCAGTATTGCACCAGCTGGTGAATTGGTGCAAATTCCGAACACACATCCGAGATCGACTCCATCACCACAGTACATCCGTCGTACTCCACTACGGCTGCGATGCCGTATGCGGTGCGGGGATTTTTTTCATCCATGTAATCTTCCCGCACGACGATATAATGACAATTCACTTATGCGATGTCCTCCTGTTCCGCTGTGGGGAGCGTGGCTCCTTCCTGCAAATACTTGCTGTCAATTTTAAGGAAAGCGATAATACGCAATGTAACCGCCGAGCTTGGTTTCACTTCTCCTTTTTCGATGCGCTGATACCAGCGTTTGGAGATGTTGACTTGCTCAGCGACGACGGCTTGGGTAAGGTTTTTGCTTGTGCGAATGTGGTAGATGATGTCTGAGAACTTGCGCTGAATGGGATCCACTTGATGAGACATGATATTGTCCTCCTTGTCGAATATAGTCTACCACGTCATACGGCCTTTGAAAACGGCTCACGTTGTTCGCCTTGTGCAATATGACGATGGCAGTTCGACAAAAAAAGTCCCCCAAGTGGAGACCACTTGAGGGACTGGA
>JAFWBJ010000081.1 GCA_017507145.1 Clostridia bacterium
CGTCGTGACCGCCGCCGAGGCCTGCGCCGCGGTGACGACCGACTGCATCGATCTCGTCGATGAAGATGATCGATGCGGGGCTCTTCTTTGCCGTATCGAACAGGTCGCGGACGCGGGATGCGCCGACACCGACGTACATCTCAACAAAGTCCGAACCCGAAATGGAGTAGAAGGGCACACCGGCCTCGCCGGCAACAGCCTTCGCCAGCAGCGTCTTACCGGTACCGGGAGGGCCCACGAGCAGAACGCCGTGGGGAATCTTCGCGCCCAGCTTGGTGAAGTGGCCGGGATCCTTGAGGAACTCGACAACCTCTTCCAGCTCTGCCTTCTCCTCATCGGCACCCGCCACATCCTTGAAGCGGATGGGGTTCTTGTCGGCCGAGGAGAGGCGCGCCTTTGCCTTGCCGAAGGAGTTGAGCTTGCTGCCGCCCCCCTTGCCGTTCATGCTCTGGTTGATCATATAGAACCACAGGCCGACAAAGAGTGCCATGATGAGCAGGTAGGGCAGGAAGCTCCAGAAGGGTGAGTACTGGGTCGGCGCTTCGTAGTCGTACTGCGAGAGCGTGCCAGCTGCGCGCTGGGCTTCAATGGTCTCACCCAGCTCGGAGTAGAAGAGTCCCAGGTCGCGCAGATCATAGGTCACGATCTTCTTCTGGCCCTTTTCGTCGGGAATCATCTCCATGGTCAGAACATTGTCTTCATCGACCTTGAAGCGTGCAACTTTTTCCTCCTTAAAATAGCTGACAACATCGGAGAACTGCACGTCAGGCACCTGCGCACGGCCGAACATCGCCGCAAGCGAGACGATGATCACCGCGATCAGGACGATATAGAAGACAATAATCTTAAAATTGACTTTCATTCAAACCTCCCTTGGCTGACCGCGGCACACCGCCGGTCAGACGTCACATCACAATATAAGTTAGTATATCGCGCGATGGGCGCGCACATGCAGGGCCGCGTGATCAGCGGTCCTGCAAAAATTTTCATTTCGTATAAACCGCGGGGGACAGAATCCCGACATACGGCAGTGCACGGTACTGCTCGTTGTAATCGAGGCCATATCCGACAACAAATTCATCGGGAATGGTTGTCCCGGCATAATCGGCATGGAAACCGACCAGCGCGGGGTCACGGCGCTCGGGTTTGTCGAGCAGCGTGCAGGTCTTGACGCTGTTCGCCCCCTTAAGCTTGAGATAATCGATCAGATAGGACAGCGTGCGGCCGCTGTCGATGATATCCTCGATTATGATGATATCCACATCGGGCAGATCCCGGCGGTGCAAATCAAGCAGAATGTTCACACGTCCCGATGAGGCGGTACCTGCACCGTAGGAAGAAACCTTCATAAAATCAATTTCGACGGGCAAGGTGATTTTTTTCATCAGGTCGCCCATAAAAACGACCGACCCCTTAAGGATGCAGAGCAGAAGCAGCTTCTTGCCCGCTTCAACCGAAGCACGGTAATCGCGGTCAATTTCGGCTGCAATGCGCGTGGTAATCGCGTCAATTTGTTCCTCGTTGACGAGGATGCTGAGAATGTCCTGATTCATCGTCCTATCCTTTCTTACCGTTCAAGCAGCACAATGACTGCAGTATCTCCGCCGTCGACACCGTCACGCAGGCCGACGCCGGGCAGAAAAACGATTCCTTCCTCATCGCAGAGGATGGGCAGACGGTCACGGTCGGCCGGCGGAATCCGGCTTTCCTGCATAAGCTTTTTGACCTTGCGATGGCAGCCGCGCAGCAGCAGGACATCGCCCGGCTCCCGCGTCCGCCAATAGAGATACCCCTTTATTGTATCAAAATTCAAATTCCGGTTGATAAATAATTTGTAAATATTTGTGTCCGATTCGACAATATTTTCCTCCGCCCCGCCCCGAAGAAGCGCGGTCCGGGCGCGGCAGGCATCAAAGGTCTGCCAGCCGGTCGCGGCAGGCGTGGGGGTAAGGGCTGTCGACGACGGTGCATTGCGGGCAAAGCACAACTCCCCGCCCCAAAGTGTCGCGCAGATGCCATCGGGCAGCGAAAGCGAGCCGCTCCCCGCCGTCAGCAGGCGATCAAGGGCGCGGAGGTGGACCTGCTCCAGCATGGTGTCGGCAAGATGCCCGTACAGAAGCGCAAAGAGCCGCCAGCGCATGGCGGTCGGCTGGGCGCCGAGCCAATCGGCATCGGCACGGTCGGGCGCAGGCAGGTCCGCATAGCGCTGACGGGCGGCATCGGCAAGATAGGCCTCGTCGGCGCGCAGCGCATCGGCGGTATCGGCCGCGCGGGTCAGCAGCGCGGGATTGAGCGCGCAGAGCGTCGGCACAACCTCAGCGCGGATGCGGTTGCGGGTGTAAGCAGGGTCGGCATTGGTGACATCGGTACGGGGCCGGATACCATACGCGGCGCACAGCGCCTCCATATCGGCCTTCGCCGTCCGCAGAAAGGGACGGACCAGCACGCCGCCCCCAAAGGGACGCATCGGCGGGATGCCGCAAAGTCCCCGCAGGCCGGTGCCGCGGGTCAGCCGCATCAGCATCGTCTCGAGGTTATCGTCGGCATGGTGCGCTGTGACCAGCACCGAAATCCCAGCTTCAGCCATCACCTCGGCAAAATACGCATAGCGCGCATCACGGGCGGCGGCCTCCAGCCCCACACCCGAAGCGGCGGCCAGCGCCGGCACATCGACCCGTCGGCTGTAGAAGGGCAGTGCAAAGCGGGCGCAGAGGTCGGCGCAGAAGGCAGCATCGGCTGCAGAATCGGCGCGGATGGCATGATCCAGATGCACGGCGGCCAGCAATCTGCCCTCTCGCCGGCAAAAGTCGGCTAAGCAGATCAGCGCCGCAGAAGAATCCGCCCCGCCCGAGAGCGCCAGCAAAATGGGCGCGCCGGCCGGTCCGGCCTGAGCAAGCAGCGCTTCATCGAAGGCAATCATATCGGCCATCACTGCGGCGTGCCGTTGCTCTGATCTTTGACGATCGTGCGGAACTTGGTATACTTACCGATCCAGCCCATCTCGACGTTGCCGGTCGAGCCGTGGCGGTTCTTGGCCACGATAACCTCGGCAATGTTCGCCTCCTGGTTGCTCGGATCGCGGTCGGTCTTGTAGTACTCATCGCGGTAGAGGAACATAACGACGTCGGCGTCCTGCTCGATCGCACCCGAGTCACGCAGGTCGGAGAGCATCGGCTTCTTGTCGGTACGCGACTCCGGTCCGCGGGAGAGCTGTGCGCAGCAGATGATCGGCACGTTCAGCTCCTTGGCCATGATCTTGAGGTTACGCGAGATGTCGGCAACCTCCTGCACGCGGTTGTCAATACGGTGATCGGCCTGCATCAGCTGCAGGTAGTCGATGACCACCAGCCCCAGATTCTCAACCCGGCGAAGCTTCGCCTTCATACCGGTAACCGTGATGCCGGTCGTGTCATCGATGAGAATATCACAGCCCGAGAGCACCGACGATGCCTCGGCCAGATGATCCCAGTCCTCGGGCTTGAGCTCGCCCGTGCGCAGCGTATAGCTGTCGACCATCGCCTCAGACGACAGTACGCGGGTGACCAGCTGCTCGGCCGACATCTCCAGCGAGAAAATGCAGACCGCCTTGCCGGTCGCCTGGGCGACGTTGGTGGCAATATTGAGCGCGAAGGAAGTCTTACCCATACCGGGACGGGCACCGACCAGCACCAGGTCGGAGTTGCCCATGCCGGCCAGCACAGCATCAAGCCCCGAGAATCCGGTCTTGGTGCCCTGCAGGGCATTCTTATCCTGTCCGAGCAGATGCAGGCGGTCAAATACCCCCAGCATAACCTCGCGGATGTGCACAAAATTCTTGTTGTCCCGCCCCTGCGCAATGGCAAAAATCTTACTCTCCGCCAAGCCGACGATCTGGGCGACCTCGTCCTGCTCGCTGTACGCCGCTTCCAGGATCTCGTCGCAGGCGCCGATCAGCTGGCGCAGCGAGCTCTTATCCTTGACGATACGCGCATAATCCTTGACATTGAGGGCGTTCGGCACGGCCTCAGCGACCTGCCGGATGTAATTCTCGCCGCCCGACTTGTTGTAAATCCCCTTCTGCACCAGCATGTCGATGAGGGTAACAATATCGATCTCGCGGTTGCGCAGAAAGAGCTCCTGCATCGCCAGATAGATCTGCGTATGCTCACCCAGGTAAAAGTCGGTGGCCGTCACCAGATCGGCGATCTCGTTGAAGCTGTCGGGGTCGATGAGAATGGAGCCAAGCAGCGACTGCTCGGCAATCAGCGAAAAGGGAAGCTTTCGTGTCAGTTCTTCTGCCATGATTCTCTTCCTTTAGAACAATTCAATTATTTGTCCGAGACGACAACGGTAATCTTGCCCGCAATCTCGGGATAAAGCTTAACATCCAGCACATACGTGCCAAAGGCCTTAATGGGATCGCCAAGCACGATCTTGCGCTTGTCAATGGTAATCTTGTGCTGCTTCTCCAGCCCCTCAGCAACATCCTTGCTCGTGATCGAGCCGTAAATCCGTCCGTCAGTACCGGCCTCAGCCTTCATCTTCACCGTCACCGAAGCCAGCTGTGCCGCCAGATCGCGCGCAGCCTGCTTCTCAACCTCGATCTTGTGCTGAGCAGCCGCCTCCTTGGTCTTCATCTCATTGATCGACTTGGCATCCGCCGGAATCGCCAGCCCCTTGGGCAGGAGAAAATTCCGTGCATATCCGTCAGAGACATTGACCATCTGGTCCTTCTTGCCCTGACCCTTTACATCCTGTGTCAAAATAACCTTCATAATCTGATTAACCTCCAAAAAATGTAGAAAAATGCGTGAAAGTTTTTGGGAAGTCCAGAAACCCTTTTTTCAAAAAGGGTTTCTGGCAGGGTGTGGGACAGCGTCCCACGACCTTACCCCACATCCATATACCGGTCGATCGCCGCCTTCAGTTCCTTCATGGCATCGCCCACGCTGCGGGCAGACATCTGTGCGCCGGCGCTGTCGAAATGGCCGCCGCCGCCCAGCGATTCGAGAATCAGCTGCACGTTGATCGATCCGTCCGAGCGGGCCGAGATGTGCACCGCATCGCCGATGCGGATCAGCGCAAAGGAGGCCGCCACCGCGCGCACCGTCAGCAGCTTGTTGGCCGCCTTGGCCGCCGCCACGCGGTCGGACGCATCGCCCTCGCCGTCGCAGTAAGCAATGGCGATGCTCTGGCGATAGATCACCACGTTGGACGCAAAGCGCGCCTCGCGCACAAACTCCTCCAGATCTGCCTTGAAGAAGCGCTGCACCTCGCCGGGATTTGCACCCTCGCCGCGCAGGTAGAGTGCGGCCGCGAAGGTACGCGTGCCGGTGTTGGTCGAAAACTGCTTGGTGTCGAGCAGCATGCCCGACAGCATCAGGTTAGCCTCTTCCTTGCGCATGCCGCCCTGCGGCAGGCACTGCTCCAGAATCTCGGCAATCAGCTCGCAGGCCGAGCTGGCCGACGGCTCGATATAGGAAAGCGCCAGTTTGTGCTCAGCATCCACCGTCTTGCGATGGTGGTCGATCACCGCCAGCGTCTGCACGTTGGCCGCGATCTCGGGCGCCTCGACGATCTCAAGATTGTTGACATCCACCACGATCAGGAGCGTGTCCGAACGCACCAGATCAAGCCCCGACGCACTGTCCACGAAGATATCCTCGTATTCCTCCATGTTCCACAGCTTGCCCAGGCAGGCCTGGACATTGGCATCGCTTCGGCTGAGCACGATCTTGGCGCGCACGCCGCAGAACATACAAAGCCGCGCCACGCCGACGCATGCACCGATCGAGTCGAAGTCGGGATAGCGGTGACCCATGATCAGCACGTTGCCGGCCGACGAGATCAGCGAGCAGAGCTCGCCCGAGATGATGCGCGCGCGCACCTTGGTCCGCTTCTGCACCGTCTTGGTTCGGCCGCCGTAGAATTCCAGCCCCTCCGCCGTGCGGAGCGCCACCTGGTCACCGCCGCGCTGCAGCGCCGTGTCCAGAGCGGCATTGGCCGATTTTGCCCGCTCGGGCATGGTGTCACCGACGGTCGAGATGCCCATCGACACCGTAACCGGCATGCTGTTCTCGCCCACCCTCACATTGCGGATCTCGTCAAACACAGCGAATTTTTCGGCCACACAGGCCGCCAGGCGGCCCGCCGGGAAAATCATCATATATCGGTCGCGGTCGTACTCGGTCAGCACCGCGTCCATGCCGGCCGCCCAGCGCTTGAGGATCGCCTCGATCTCCGACGTCGCCGAGCGGAAGCTCTCGCCACGCAGATACTTGGCCAGCTCCTCGAGGTTGTCCAGCACAATGTAAGCCAGCACCGGCTTCTCCTCGGCAGCACGCTGGGTAACCGCCACCAGCGCAGTCTCCTCGGTCAGCACCGTCAGATAGAAATTCTTGCCCGTTACCGGCATCAGATAGGCCCGGGCACGGAAGCTTCGCTCGCCAAAGCTGACCTGCACGCCCTCAGGCGACTCGCCGCGGAGAAACTCCGCCATCCGGATGGGGAAGAAAGCATCGGCCGCAAAACCGTAGAGCGAATCCTGCCGGCCGGTCAGGGCAAGCAGCGCGCGATTGTACCAAATAATACTGCCTCGCTCATCGGTGATCAGATAGGGCGCATCAACTTTGCCCAGCATCTCGAGCATCAGATTGCCCAGCGCCGGGAGATGTGCCTCCTTCTCGGCCTGGCGCGTCAGACGCGCGCGGTCAAGGAAAACAGTGACCGAAACGGTCAGCGCATATGCGGCAAGCAGCGAAATGCCGCTGGCCAGCGGGGAGGCGTCGGTAAGCCAGCAGAGCAGCACATGGAGCAAAAACAACAGCGCGCCTGCCGACAGGCTGGCAAAGAAGAGGGTTCGCGAAATACGGTAGGTCTTTTTCGGGGATTTGTTTGACATAGGAACCTCCTTATCCAAGACAGTCAGGAAATCGAAGGGGAATCGTCGCGGCCGCGGCGGAGGGTGCGAACCACCCCGATGCCGGCGACCACCAGCAGAACAATGCTCAAATCGCACGCCAGCAGCATCAGGATCGCCAGCGCCAGCACGATGCCGCCCACCGACTCGCGGCGGCGGAAATAATCGCGCAGGACCGATGCCCCGATGAGGATCAGCGGCGGTTCAAGCAGCAGGATCAGATTCAGCGCAGCCGCCTCGGGCAGAGCCAGGGACGCTCCCCGGCCGAAGAGCGAGAGCACCGCCGCCCCCAGAAAGACAGCTGCGCCCATGCGGCTCATGGTCAGACGGCGCATGGCGGGGGTCAGCAGACGCCCCAGCCCGTGCATTCGGAAGAGCAGAAGAGTCAGCGCATAGCCAAGCCAAGCCATTGCCGTGCAGCTCAACCCGGCCAGGCCGGGCAGCAGCATAACGAAGAGCTGCGCCACTGCCCCCGCCTGCTCGGCCGTGTAGGTGACGGTCGCGCCGCCCAGCGGGATCTCGACCGTCTGCAGAAGCTCGGTCAGCGAGGTCATCCAAAGCTCGATCATCTCGCCCGGCCAGGCCGTTCCCCACGCCCGGATAAAGGTGAGGTAGGCAAGCGGCAGGCAGATCAGTCCGCAGCAGACGGCCAGCCGGCAGACCGCTTCGGTCTGGGGCAGGCGTGCCATCAGCACGCGGCGCAGCACAAAAACCGGGATGAAGAGCAGCAGGGTCAGAACAGCGCTAAGCCAATCGCCGCTCATCCACCACGCGGCGGCGGCCGTCAGCGGCATCAGCACAAAGAGGACCGCAGGGTGAGCAAAGATACCGAGAAATGAACCGCAGGCAAGGCCGGGTGCGGCGATCAGCGCCGTCGCCCCAGCCTCAAGCAAGAGGGAGATGGCCGGCGCATCGGCGCGGGGCAGCGGCAATGCGGCCCCAAAGGCAAAGACCAGCAAAAGGCCGAACAAAACGGTCGGTACCACACGCAAGCGGGGCAGTGCTTCACCGCCAAACGGCCCGACTCCAGGGTTAGCCGCCATTTGCTCATCTCCTTTCGGTTGGCATAATACGCCGATTATAATGATTATATAAGTATACCACATTTTTTGGATTTTGTAAATATCTTTGCCATATATTTTATATAAGATAAAAAATCCCCCCGGCCGGCGGCAAAAAAGGGGTCGGCGCATTGCGCCGACCCCCCATCGGGTCAAAAATCAGATTTGGAGCGTTCGCCTCAGCCCTGCTTCTTGGCGGTCATCATCTTCAGGACAAACAGCGTACCGATCGTCAGCACGATACCGACGGGCAGTGCGATCCAGGCCGACTGGACGAAGCCGGCAATGATGTAGGTCACGAAGGAGATTGCTGCAACCGTGATGGTGTAAGGCATCTGGGTTGCGACATGGTTGAGGTGGTCGCAGCGAGCACCGGCCGAGGACATGATGGTGGTGTCCGAGATGGGCGAGCAGTGGTCGCCGCAGACAGCGCCGGCCAGGCATGCCGACATACCGATATAAAGCAGCTCCTCGCCGCCGCTGAAGATGCCAGTAACGATCGGAATGAGGATACCGAAGGTACCCCAGGAGGTACCGGTCGAGAAGGAAAGGAAGCAAGCGACAAGGAAGATAACGGCAGGCAGGAAGTTCATCAGGCCCTTCGCCGCGCCTTCCATCAGGCCCTCGACAAAGACATCGGCGCCGAGCAGACCGGTGGTGTTCTTCAGTGCGGTTGCAAAGGTCAGAATGAGGATTGCCGGAACCATCGCATTGAAGCCCTTCGGGATGCAGGCCATTGCATCCTTGAAGCTGATGAGACGGCGGGCAATGAGGTAGATGATGGTCGCAACCAATGCGATCAAGCTGCCCCACGGCAGACCGACGGTGGCATCGGTATTACCGAATGCATCAACGAAGGAAGCACCGGCGAAAAATTCACCGACATAGAGCAAGCCAGTGATACAGACAACAATCAGCACAGCGATGGGCACGATGAGATCTACGACCTTGCCCTTACCGGCCGCGGCACCCACTTCGCTCTCGATGGCATCATGCTCCTCACCCGAGGTGAAGAGATCGCCCTTTTCGATGGCGTTGCGCTCGTGCTTGGCCATGGGACCGAAATCGAACTTCATGAAGGCAAGTGCGATCACGAAGACGAGGGTCAGCAGCGAATAGAAGTTGTAGGGGATAGCGCGGATGAAGAGTTCGATGCCCGAGTAGCCGGTGCCCTCTGCGAACTCAGAAACAGCGGCAGCCCAGGACGAGATGGGCGCGATCATGCAGATCGGCGCGGCGGTCGCGTCGATGATGTAGGACAGCTTTGCGCGAGAAATCTTGTGGCTGTCGGTGACGGGCAGCATAACCGAACCGACGGTCAGGCAGTTGAAATAGTCATCGATGAAGATCAGCACGCCGAGGGCAAAGGTCGCCAGCATGGCGCCGGTGCGGGTCTTGATGTTCTTCTTAGCCCATGCGCCGAATGCGGCGGACGCGCCGGTCTTGTTGATCAGCGCGACGAGGATACCGAGGATCACCAGGAAAATAAAGATGCCCGCGCTGCCCTTAACAGCTTCGATCAGGCCGTCATTGATCATGACATTGATGGTACCGGCCGGGCTGAAGGAAGAGGCCAGCAGTGCACCCGAAAGCACACCGATGAACAGCGAGGAGTAAACCTCCTTGGTGATCAGCGCCAGCGCAATGGCGATGACAGGGGGAAGCAGGGAGACCGGAGAAGCATATGCGAAGGCGGCCGATTCTGCGGCGCCTTCACCTTCAGCAAACACATTGAGGCAGAAGGTCATAACCGCGAAGACGAGGGCGATAATCAGCGCCGTCATCATCCGCGTGCCGGGTGTGCGGTGACGTAATTTCATAATGTTTCCTTTCTCCGAAAAGCAAAAGGCCATTGCCGCCGACCGCCGCCAGGTCGGGGACAATGCCCTTCTCTCCGCAGCGCTCCACAACCGTGACAGACCGAGACGTATTTCGCCGCGGGCCAGGCAAAGGTTGGGTTCCCCTGCCTTCGGCGGATCCGCCTCCCTGACCGTCCATGCTGTCCCACAGCCCCAACCGGTCAAGCCTTCGTCTCCGCACCTCTGCTTTTCATGATGATAGATTTGTCATAATCATAGCATATTTTTCTCAATATTGCAAGTGAAAATTCGCAAAATTACCACAATTTTTTCACAAATCACGCAAAATTCGTCCAAAACCGCACGCCCTCGAAAGACTTCAGCCTGCCGGCAGACGGCAGTTGCAAGTTTTTCCTATTTTCCGACAAAAAACACTTGCACAATCGCGCAATTTGTGGTAGAATAATGGGCAGGTAATTTTTCTTTCCGCTTAAACAGAAGGATTTTCAATCCACGAACAGGAGATACTTTCTATGATGATAAAGCGCTCGCTTCTGCTTGCTGCGCTGCTGATGCTTGCCGCGGCACTGCTGCTTGGCGCATGCAGCACACACACCGATCCCGGTCCTGATTCGACCGAGACCACCCCGCAGGAAACCGAACCGCCAGTCCGCGAAGACCGCCTTTCGGACAAATATGATGTGGATGTCAACAGCATCCTCACCGTTCCCGGCACCTTCACTGACCGCATGACGGCAGAGCAGTTCAGCGAAGCCATGACGCGCGGACAGTCGATGCAGGCCGATCCGCTGCTTTACAACCTGATTCAGATCATGGAACTGACCCGCGATGACATCACGCTGTACAGCGAGATGATCGGCGGCGCGCTGGATTCCGTGCTCATTGACAGCCTTTTCCTTGAAGGCGCCGCCATGCGTGAGGCGCTCCGCGGCGATTATACCATCATGGCCGGGGGCTATCCGTACACCGTTTACGAGCTGGCTTTCATGTCTGAGGATGACCGCAAGGCGCTGAACATCGCACCCGCCGATCTGTCCGCTTTCCTTGCCTCCATTCCCGCCGCCGCACAGTCCATCGGCGAGCCGCTGGATGCTGATATCCAGGCTTTCCTTGAGGCAAACACCGCAAAATAAACTGCACACAGCGTCCGAACTCTCACCCGGGGTTCGGACGTTTTTCCCACAACGGGATTTGATTTGGAGGTTACCGTTATCATGAAATCTCTTCGCGCACTCTATAAAATCGGCCGGGGGCCGTCCAGCTCGCACACCATGGGCCCCAACCGCGCCTGCCTGACCTTCAAACAGGAGACACCATCTGCCGCCTCCTTCCGCGTGATCCTCTACGGTTCGCTGGCCGACACTGGCCGCGGGCACTGCACCGACACCGCCTGCATTGAAGCCTTTGCTCCCCTGCCCTGTACGGTTGAGTTCAATCAGGACCACTCCGTCGAACTGCCGCATGACAACACCATGGACCTCTTCGCCTATGATGCAGCCGGAAACGGGATCAATCACATGCGGGTCATGTCGGTAGGCGGCGGTGCCATCTCGATCGAAGGCCGGGCCGATCTGGCCGAGCCCGAGGTCTACCGCGAGAACAGCTTCGGCGAGATCGCCGAATACTGCAAGAACCGCAATCTCCGGCTCTCCGACTATGTCTTCGCTTATGAGGGGGAGGAGATCCGTTCCTTCCTGCTGCAAATCTGGCAGGTCATGAACGAGGCCATTCACGACGGCCTGACTCGCCGCGGCGTTCTGCCCGGCGGTCTTGAGGTCGAGCGCAAGGCGCAGTACCTCTTCAACCAGCGGCACATCGACGAGAGCAGCGAGACCCGCGAAAACCGCCTTGTCTGCGCCTATGCCTTCGCCGCCTCCGAACAGAACGCCGCCTGCGGCACCATTGTCACCGCCCCCACCTGCGGCGCATGTGCGGTGCTCCCGGCTGTGCTCAAGTACATGCAGGAGAAGAAGGGTTTCTCGGACGAGCAGATCATCCGCGCTCTCGCCGTCGGCGGGCTTATCGGCAACCTGGTTAAGCAAAATGCGTCGATTTCGGGCGCCGAGTGCGGATGTCAGGCCGAGATCGGCACCGCCTGCTCGATGGCGGCTGCCGCCCTCTGCGAGCTGCATGAGATGTCCATCGATCAGATCGAATATGCCGCCGAGGTTGCACTTGAGCATCACCTCGGCCTGACTTGTGATCCCATCTGCGGTCTGGTGCAGATTCCCTGCATCGAGCGCAATGCGGTGGCCGCCATGCGGGCCATCAACGCCCTGTCGCTGGCGAATTTCCTCTCCGAAACGCGCAAGATTTCTTTTGACATGGTAGTGAACACCATGTATGAGACCGGCCGCGATCTGCATCGGCATTACCGCGAAACAGCAGAGGGCGGGTTGGCGAAGCATTATCGGTGAGGATTGATTGCGGGTAGTTGATAGAGGGATTGCTTTCATATAATCGTTTCGTTCGCGGAGAGAGGGTGCTTTCTCTTTTCGGCTAACGATGACTCTTCGTGCGGCTAATCCGGAGGGGAGAGGGGCGGCTCAATGCCGCAGCCCCTCTCCCCTCCGGCCCTCCCCTCAGCCCTTGGGCTTTACCAGCCTTAGTTTAAGGGATGAAATACCCCTTCCCCTACCTTACGGGAGCGTGGCGTTTTGTTCGCAAGTCACGTTCGTGCAGCCGTTATCGTTTGATTTTTCTGAAATATGACCGCCCTGGATATTGGACTGTGCAAATTTGCATCGCCCAAAACCCAGAGCGGCCTAAATCAGCAAACGTCAAACACATCTGTAAGTACAAAAACGCAATAATCGAACGAAATACCCCTGCCCGACAGTCAGTGGCAGGGGTACTTTATCTTTTCAGCTAAGCAAACGTAAAATCTGCACAATCCAAAATCCAGAGCGGCCTAAATCAGCAAAAGTCTGACACATCCGTAAGTATAAACAAGTTACAACCGAACGAAAAAACCATACCCGAGAGTCAGTGGCAGGGGTATTCCACCATTTCAGCTAAGGCTGGCAAAGCAAGGGGACTGAGAGGGGGCGCGGGGGACGGGAAGGAACTGCGCAGCTGGTCCTTCCCTCCCCCGACTCACCCGCACAAACAATCAGATCCACCCAAAACCCAAGAAAAATCCCCCCACCCCCTTGACAAATCGCAAAAATATGCTATAATAATCCCACAGGCAACGAAGGGAACAAGTACCGCACGGCCCGCCGGACAGAAAGTCGCCGGTCGATGAGAGGCACACGGAATCCGCGCGCGAATACATCCCCGAGCCTCGCACCGAACCGCGAGCACCGCGCAGTAGGCTGCGCCGGGTGCGCCCGTTATCGCGCAGGGGTATGCTGTACCCGCAGAGCGCACCTGTGCGAGCAGGCGCGAAAATAAAGGTGGTACCACGGGTTCTCCCGTCCTTTTCGGACGCGGGGACTTTTTTTGTTGCCGCCCACCAAAATCGTTTTTCAAAAATTCATCATATATCGGAGGAATCACCCATGCAAATCTACGAAGAACTGCAAGCCCGCGGCCTGATCGCCCAGGTCACCGACGAGCCCCTGATCCGCGACCTCATCAACAACGGCAAGGCCACCTTCTACATCGGCTTTGACCCCACCGCCGACTCGCTGCACGTCGGTCACTTCATGGCCCTCTGCCTGATGAAGCGCCTGCAGATGGCCGGTAATAAGCCCATCGCCCTCATCGGCGGCGGCACCGCCATGATCGGCGACCCCTCGGGCCGCACCGACATGCGCTCGATGATGACCAAGGAGACAATCGCCCACAACTGCGCCTGCTTCAAGACCCAGATGGAGCGCTTCATCGAGTTCGGCGAGGATAAGGCCCTCATGGTCAACAACGCCGACTGGCTGCTCGATCTCAACTACATCGAGATGCTCCGCGACGTCGGCGCCTGCTTCTCGGTCAATAATATGCTCCGCGCCGAGTGCTACAAGCAGCGCATGGAGAAGGGCCTCTCCTTCCTCGAGTTCAACTACATGATCATGCAGTCCTACGACTTCTACGTCCTCTA